>JAJTIF010000410.1 GCA_021299675.1 Pseudomonadota bacterium
CGTGATGAATTGGTCAAAGCGCTGGGGATGCAGACCCTCGAAGGACTCAAACTCATGGTAGCCCCCGAAGAACTGATCCCCGGAGATGATCCAAGTAGGAAGTGCTTCGCGCTTAAGGTCCTCGAAAAACCAATTTTCTTGCTCGACCCCAAAGTGCTCGCCGGCCTGTGAAGGCGGATCACGAAAGCTGCGGTTATCCAGGAAGCTAAAATGCATTCCCCGTAGCATCAGGCGAGTGGCAATGCCTGGGCCTTGGTTGATGTTTTGTAAGAGCAGTTGCGGATGGAAGAAGACTTTAAAAATATGCTGACTGGCTTCTCTGTGCACAAAAGTTTTATCACCATCAATTCTGCCGTAGTCATTATCGTCCCAAGTCGCGTGAGTCGGGATCAGCTCTGGCATGTGGTAGAGAGCAAATTGTTGGCGGGCTCGCACCAGGCTCTCCCACACATCTGTTGGAGTAGGACTTGAGGCTCGGGTGACGTAGTGGTTGTCACCGATCAGGAAAATCCACTCTGGCTTTCTGGCTTCGATCTGTTTGTAGATTTCTTGATCCTCTTGTTTCTCGTCGGCGCAGGAGCCAACGGCGAAATGAAATCTTTCTCCAGACTGGGAGAAGAGTTTGAATTCCCTCACTTCCTCGACTTTGAGCTTGCTTTCAATTTGCAGCTTGAATATTTCCGGAGAGTAAGTGAGTTCAGTGAAGGCAATGTTCTGTATGACCCAGTTTGAGTCTTCAAATTCACTGGCCTGGCTTTGACGGGGAAGGTGTTTAGTCCCGTCGGGTGCGATGACAGAGAAAGTGTAGCTGTGGCTACGCGGGAGCAGGAGATTGAATTCCACGCTCGACTCGTTGGTCATGAGTTGCAGGATGCTCAGGCGGTTCGAGGGATTTCTTTGATGTGCCGGGTGAGCACAGGCGAGAGTAAAAAGAAGAAGAAAAAAAAACTTCATCACAGCTCCAGCTTCCAGATCACTCCAAGAAACTCATCGCTCACGAGAAACTCTCGAGGGGAGAGAGCGATAAGATCGAAGGGGCGACCTTTAAGGGTGTTAATTTCCAGAAAACCAGAAAGGAGTGTTCGATCTCTCAAGGCCCCTGTGTTTTGGCAGCTCTCCACCACTTTGGGTTCACTCCACACTCCTTCGTGCTTGAACCCGTTCAGCACCAAAATCATGCAGTTCTTCTTGGGACCAAAAAAGATCGCTGTCGGCTGGGAGTGGGCAGGGAGCTCCCGGTGGGGAAGTTGTATTTTGAGCTCCTGAGGTTTTTGAGCGAAGAAAAAATTATCTTTCACATCTTTGCCATGCAGGAAGGGAAACCCATAATGAGCGTCCGTTTTGAGAATGTTGAGTTCGGCCGCGGGCATGTTCATGCCCAGTTTTTCTCGGTTCAGATCACTAAACCAGATGCTCGAGTCCTGGGGGTTAAGGGCAAGCAGTCCCGCCACCCTGATGCCGCGAGCGAGGATGGTGGCATTGGTGCCATCGAGTTTCATCTTTTGAATTGTGCCGGCCTGGTCTTGAGGCAGGCACACGTTACAGGGAGAACCCAGGCTCAGATAGAGGAAGTCCTGATGAATCAGGATGCGCTTGAGTGAGTTTTGGTAATCCTGTGGCAGTCCACCTTTAAGAGTTTCTACTTTTGGTTGCTGCTTGCTAGTCAGGTACTGGTCAATTTTTTTGACGACACTGATTTCTTGTTTTTGGGCGATGTATAAATCGCCTTTGTAAAGCTCTAGGGAGCTGGGGAGGTTGAGTCCAGTCAGCAGAGGGACCACCTGACCTTGATGCACGCGAAAAAGAGTGCCCCCATTGTCATGGGAAGCGATGTAAAGAGTTTTAGTTGTTGGGCTGTATTTCATCTGGAGGGGATGAGGCACCTTCGCCCAAACACTTACCTTATGCCCTTTCTCAACTTTTGGGGTGAAAGCTTCGACATTCCTCACCGTAAAACTTAAAAACCATATGACTAAAAAACTTATCCATGTCATCGTAGAATCTCACTTGAATGAGAGAAAGGTTTGTTAATGGCCTCACCGAAGAGACACGCATTTATTCTAGGCGCCACTGGTGCCGTCGGACAACAACTGTTGCGTCAATTAATCGATTCCGACAAATTTTTTAAACTCCATCTTCCGGTGCGATCTGAGATTGATCAGAAATCAAAAAAAATTGTGACCTATCCCTTTGATAAATTTTTTAGGCCTTGGGAGTTAGATCAAAACATTACGGATTTTTTTTACTGCTTTGGCAGTACCTTGAAGCAAGCTGGATCCTTCGAGGCTTTCCGCGACCTCGAACTCTCCGTCGCTCACCAGGCGCTGGTTGTGGCCAAGCAGGTTCAGGCCCGTCGCTTTTATCTAATTTCCGCCAAGGGAGTTGATCCCCAGTCTTTTTACGGATACCTCCGAGTGAAGTCCGAGGTTGAGAAGGTTCTCAAAGATCATCTCTTCCAGGCTTTCTATGTCTATCGCCCTTCTTTGATTTTGGCGCCCAGGCGCGAGCTGCGGTTGATGGAGCTGGTGGCCCAGAGAGTGCTCTCTCCTCTGAGATCCCCGCTGCAAAACTA
>JAJTIF010000041.1 GCA_021299675.1 Pseudomonadota bacterium
ATGTACTCCATCGCCAGGACGTGCTTAGTAGAGATCTCGGCAATTGGGCGTGGAATCACATAGCCCTGAAGCCCATGGAAGTTCTCACTGTAGGCCTGCATGAACGCCAGCTCTGTCAGGTAGTCGGTTTCTTGCTTGAGGGTGCTGCGGATCTCATCAAAAAGCGGCGTCAGGTCAACTTTTTTGTTGGTGATGAATTTGAACTTATCGATCAAGGAGCTCAGCATGTCGACGTCGCTATCGATCGTGTCGCCGATGCCAGGGAACTGGACCTTGAGCACGATGTCTTTGCCCTGGTAGGTGGCCTGGTGGACCTGTCCGATGGAGGCCGAAGCGATCGGCTTTTGGGTCAGGTCAGTCAGCTCTGCGTACTTCTCTTTGAGCTCCTGTTTTAAGATCGCTTCAATCTTATCAAACCCCAAGGCCTGGCCCTCAGACTGAAGTTTTGAGAGGACCTCCACGACTTCAGGAGGAAGCAGCTCTCCGGCCTCAAGGCCCAGGAGTTGCCCAGCTTTCATGGCGGCACCTTTCATCTGGGAGAGGGTTGCCACTAATTCGCGGGTCTGATCAATCCGCAGGGCGAGTTTACGGGCCTCGTCGACGACAATGCCTGGGAGACGGTGGGAGAGCTCCTGAGCGGCGATTTTCGAAGCCATTTTAAGCAGTTTTGAGCCCCGGGCCCATTTCGATTGAGGTATATCCATTAAAGGATCTTAAACCAATCCACACACTCTGGCAGGGCCGTATAAAGAGTGTTGAGATTTGGAGCCGAATTGATACTGGTGGTGTCACTATATCTTACATTTTTTAGCAATTAAAACGAAGGCTTGGGGGGCAGGGCTTTGGGGTGTACAACTGTCAACGAGGAGCAACTCATGCGAGAGCCGTGGAAGAGTTTATTGTATCTAGCGCTGATTGGGAGTCTCCCTTTGGCGTTTTGGTACGCTCTGTGGCCTCATCGCAAAAAACTGAACAGCAATGGCCCCCGAAAAGTGAAATCTCCAATGGATCATTCAGGGCCTACGATTATCGAGAGTGACGGGACTTAACTGGACTGGTTTTCGTCATGATCGAGACAGGGGGGGAAGAGCAATCTTCCCCTTTTTTTTGCCTTGTAAATCTCATACTTGAACCCTGTTCTTTTTACACGCTTCACCCCTTGTCATGAAATATTAGGTTACTTTAGGGACTCATAGTCTAAGGAGTCCCCAGTGCGATACACAGCGCTTTACACGGCCCTACTTTTTACCAGCACTCTGGCGTGGTCGCACCCACTCCTCAATGATCGAGAAGAAAGCTCATTTGTCATTGGCACACGCACGGCCCGCAATCTTGATCGCCTGAACCTAGACGCAGAAACATTCAAAGCTGATTTCTTAGAAACTCTCAAAGAGACGACGGGCGAAGCCTGCTCGTTCACTTTAGTAAGAAACTGGACCAACAAAATCGAGCGCTACCCTGAGTTCCGGGGCAATAAAGAACAGATGCTCCAGGCCACTCGTCACTTAGGCATCGTCGACGACGTGGTTCTGCGCTCGCTCTTACAGGCCCACTGGGTACAAAAAGACATTAACACTCGCCTCGACGATACACTTGCACCCGCGCCGGAAGAGCTCTCGGTTGAAATGAAACGTTTCAAGGAATTCTCTGATAAACGTAAACGCGGCAAATGCCTGAGTGAAAACTACAAAGAACTCATGAGTGCCTTCCGCCAGACGGATAAGAACTTTACCGTTTCAAAGCTCAAGCCTTTGATTGTGGAGGCTTCTCGCGCTAACCTCATCACGGACCTCGCTAAAGAAGAACTCGATGAGGCTATCAAAGATAGTATCGGAACCTGGGAATACACCCTGGCAGAGTATGTGCAGAAAAAGAACTTCCTGCGGACTCAGCACCCGATCCCGCGCTCGGAAGAGAGATCAGAATTTGTCACCAAGGAAGCCGGCAACACGAAGCTTTCTCACCGTCAAAAACTATTCGCTCAATATTCATCCATCCAAATCTCCCTGATGGGGAATGTGATTAAAAAACTTAAAACGCGGCTCGAGAGCCCCCGCATCGATATCCTTATCTATGATGACCAAGACACAGTGATCGAAAGTTTTACCTTGGATCCCATGGAGCGTTTTCGCTTTGCCATTCGCATTCTCAGAAAAGAGATGAAGATTCTTTCTACCAACAATTATTTCCAAGGGCGCCAGCCGCAGTACACTGATCTTATGGCGGCAGCTTTTGAGATGGGGATTGTGACAGCAGTGGAGCTGGATCAGGTCGCAAAACTTGAAGAAATCTGGAACCCGACCAGAACTTTCTGGGATAAGGCGAGCGTGTGGGTGCGTCTCTTTGGCTCGACTCTCTCGATCGTGATACCGCCACCATTCGGATTCGTCCCAACGCTTGCGATCGTGGCCATTGAAATCTTTAATCGTGATCAGCCTCAAGATGATCAGCACAGCTTGTTTTAAAGGATAAGGCTTATGAAAAGATTAACTCTGCTGATATTGATCCTCGCAAGCCTCACGGCACAGGCGAGTGTAGAAGTGGTGACCCGGGTTGTGGCCCGTGACCAGAGCTTTCGCGCTCAGATCCGCCAGCTGCCTTTGAGGCACTTGATCTCAGACGTGGCCGTTGATGGAGAATTCTTTAAGGTCGTTAAAGGTAAGGGTGAGGAAGCCGTACGTTTTGATGACGCCGACAAAGATCTCGTGATGAGAGCTGCGACAGCCTACTACCATCTTAATTTGGCCCGCGAGTATTTTATCGATAAGATGAAGTCCCAGTACGTCGAAGGGCTCCCAAAGATGGTTGTCCGTGTAGAACTCACGAATCAGTTCAACGAACTTGGAAAGTTTGCCAACGATAACCTTACTCCTCAGTTTAACAACGCTCTCACGATCCCAGCTGGTAAAGGGCTTGCGAGCCGTGGAGTGAAGCCCTGGGATATGGAGATCTGGTTTCGCCCCCAAAAGCGCGTGCACGTAGATACTCTTAAGATTAAGGGCGGGGCTTTGGGAGATTGGGGCAGTGTGCTCTCAGCTTTTAGAAAGCAGATGCACATGACAAGCCTTCAGCGCTTCCTTGCAGGTCTCGCGCAAGCGGAGCTCAACCGTGATACTCCGATGTATGACAATTTTTACTCTTGGGAAAACGTTCTAAGAACGGCCGGTACGAGCATCATGCTGGAAGCTGTATACCAGTTTGCTGACCCTCTCAGCCGTGCTTTCTCGCGCAAGTGGTTTTGGCTCGACTCTGCTCTGGTGCCAGAGATTATTTACCACGAGTATGCCCACGTCGCGCTTTCTGATCACTTGGTACTCTCTCACTCCAGTGCGGTGATCGAGGGAATGGCGGATTTCTTCGCCGGCCAGATCGCCAACAGTGCCAATTTGGCCACAAGGATCAAGGACTACAATACCTTCAATGGTAAGAAGGCTAAGAAGAACGAAAGCTACATGGTGCAATTTGAGACCAGTGACTACGCCAACAGCGACTTCGTGTTTGGGATGCTGTGGGACCTTAAGAAGATCTTAGGGGACGAGCTGGCCCCGGATTTTGTTTATAATCTTAGAGAAAAAATCAATACAAATTCAACAATTAGAAACCAATTTATCGAAGGCATCATCGATACTTGCAATGATCGTTGTGCGAATCCTTTTGTAGATAAACTCAGGATCCTCCAGCGCTACGATTCACGAGGAATCTAAGATTTTGGTGTCACGCTGACACTAGAGGGTAAAGATTACTAGTAAGTATTTTGTGATTGGCTAAAAGTTTAAGGAAGCGATAGAACCACTTTAACGAAATTAATTTGTTCATGACGAACTAAATATATTAACCCCCCGAACCTGGAGTAATTTATGTTCAAAAAGTTTTTAGTAGGATTTATGGCTTTCGCCATGGTCACAGTTCAGGCTAACGCCGTTTCTAACAACTCGCTCAAGACTGCTTTTGACGAGTTGAACTATTCATTGTCTGTAGACTGGGATCAGACTGATCGCGCTTTCTACAATGCACAGATGGAAAAGTTCACTGTAAAAGTAAAAGAGCTTCAGGCTTCTGGCCTCACAAACGCTGAGTTGATCGAGTTCTCTCTTTCAAACATCAAAGACGCGAACCTTGCTAAAGAGATCCGTACTGCTTTGACAGTTGTTCAGATCAACAAAATGCCAGCTAACGAAGCTCGTAAGCTTATGATGGACACCATGAGCAAGCAG
>JAJTIF010000006.1 GCA_021299675.1 Pseudomonadota bacterium
CGCGCTGCTCTGGGGTCATCCCAGGAAGCTCGTTGCTTGAGAGATAATTCATGTAATCCTGGTGCCCCAAACGGCACTGCTCGAAACCCGTTTCAGCCGCTCCCGCCCAAGCCTGTTGTGCTTGCATGCCGTGCTTCGACACGTAGTAGGCAGCACCAAACTGAGCCAGCGGTGGAGCGATAGCTCCCACGATTTCAGCCACACCTGAAAGCCAGTGCTGACCGCCACGACTTCCCGCCTGACAGTTCACACAGTCCACACCCGTCGAGTGACGAGTCACAATTCTTGTATAATCATCATCACCAATACAGCCGCGAGCATCCGACCCGTATTCACAACGTGAACCTGCTCCACCACCGACACGGTACTCTGCTGTGAGGTAACCGCGACAGCTGGATTTAAGAGCGCCAGACGAATCCACACAGTGTGCAGGCACACGGTAAGTGATCCCACCATTAATGATATGGACCCAGTTGCCGTCACCGGAACCGTCTCCACCATTACCACCGGCCACGCCGCCGACGCGAACTGAACCGCCGCCAGACACAGAGCCTACAGCTCCACCGCCGACGCGGACTGAACCGCCGCCACTGCGCCCGTCATATCCGCTAACGCGAACACCATCACGAGCATCTCTTAGCCCGAGACAGCGACGACATTCTTTTCTTTCCGCTCCCTCTTTCGAGAAGAGACCAAAAAAGCCCCATGTTTTTTTACACTGACTGTAGCAAGGGTGATCATCATACATCATGCCGCCAGAGTCTTCGCAGTAGAAGCCTCCATCTCTATCACTTGAGCCACCGCCTGTACGTGTGTCTCCACCGCCCTGCTGTCCACTCTGTGAACCGGACTGAGAGCCACCTTGTGCGCCTGACTGAGCTCCGGACTGTGACCCTGATTGAGATCCCGACTGTGATCCGCCTTGGCGACCGCCTTGCGAGTTATCGCTTACGGTTCCGCACTTACGAAGAACGGCGCGTGCACAACCAGAAGGAATCGTCTCAGAGTTAATGTTAATGTCACAGTTGCCTCCCCCTGCTCGAGAATCGATGGCACACGCACTGGTCACGCAGACCTGTCCCGTGGCTTGATCAACTGAGGCCGTCGGCTCGTACTGGATAGACCCCCCACTTCTTTCACAGAAGGAGTAGATGCTATTGGCGAGCTGATCATTCGCGACTGCGCTGAATGAGAACACGGCAAAGAGGAAGAAAAGTTTTTTCATAATCAATCCCAAATTTTATGGACTCGTCTTTGAGCCCACTAACCCAATTAAAATTCTAACATTAAGAGCAAAGTATCTCGGAAGAAGGCAAAAAAAGCCTACTCCCTTCCAGAGCTCATCGGTGAGATCGATCCAAGACTTTAATTTCACAAGACCAAAACCCTGCTGACGAACCCATTTGAACCTCCTAATATGTGAAAATCATATGGATTACATCTCTGGACACCTCACCGACTGGCTCATCCTTCTCTTTTTATTAGGCTTCGCGGTCTATACCCTTTGGATTATCCGACAAGAGTCCACCACTTTTCTCGAGGACTCTTACGAAGTCGCGTTTCAGCACTTAAGCCTTCCCATCCCTAACTGGTGGTCTATTACCCGCCAGGAAAATCAACTGATCGAGTTTCAGCGCACCGACACTCGCTACGACTGGTACGCGCGCTTTGAATTTTTCCCGGCGCCACCAGAAACCGTGCTCACGGACGTGCTGGCGCAGAAAATTGAGAGTGAGGAGTTGGACTACGACAAAGACGATGTCTCCATTGAAACGGATTCACGCGTGCTGTTTAGGGATCCCGCGACTCAGGCTTATTTTTCTGAGGTAATAAGAGTTGAGGGAAAAGCCAGTCAGCGCATCGAGGAGCGCACCTATTTTGATCTCTTTTTATTTCGCAATAAGAAAGAAAACGGATACTACATCTGCGAGAGTAGAAGCTCGGTCCTCAACGGTTTAGTTGAGGGACCATTCTTTGAAGAGTGTCTGTCTTTGATGAAGATAAAAAACGATTAGTTTCTATCTCTGTGGTCTCTCTTGGGAGCGAAGAGACGGATCTTCTCAATCAGAAAATCAATAAGGTCTTCGTCTGAGCAGTAAACGTCATCGACGAGCTCAGAGTTCAACATGAAGTTCTTCACACGGATAGCGATGTTATGGAGCGACTCCATCAGATAGAGTCCACCGATGTTTTCACCGTTAAATGACTTAATGATCTCTTTGCGGGCATGGTTAAACATCTCTGTTTCAGTGATGTTTTCAGGAAGATTATCAGCACCGAACTTGTCTTCAACTTCTTCAATGGCTTGTTCTTTAATGTTTTCGTCTGTCGCAAAACTTACACCGTACTCTGTCGCGAGGGCGTCAATCAAATCAGCTCTTTGGTCAGCAGCAAAATCAATCAATTCAGACTGCTTAAGGTGATCAATCGTATGTTGAGAAAGCCCCTTGAGGGTTTCAAAATCTGTCTTCATGAAGATTCCTTTAAATTTAAAATCACCTTCAGAATACTGGAATTCTGAAGGCGCTACAACATAAAGGATGGAAAATTTAGCGTTTTTTAAGCCTGCTGGAGATTCTTGACGCTAGAGCACTCAAGCCCTGACGCTCACCTAAGAAGTAAATTGCCCCTACAAATACGCCGGTGGATACGAAGGCGACAAGGGCCAGCGAGAAGATTTTTGTGAGCAGTGACGCATCTTTCACATGCAACTGAGTTTGAATAAAAAGACTGACTATCACCATCAACAACGACGCGCCCATGAGCTTGAACAATCGAAGGTTAAAAAAGAATCTCCACCCTAGGCGGAGATCTTTATTCAGCATGAAGGCCAGGATCAGGCAATTGAGCAGCATGGATAAAGTGGTTCCGAGTGCCAACATAGAGAACCCGTAGAGTGGGGTCATGCTCCAGCAAAAGAGAATATTCACACCGATCGAGAGCAGAGAGCTGATGACAGGAATCTTCTGGCGATCAATAGCGTAGAAGGTCGGCACCCAGATTTTGTAAAGACTGTAGAGTGGCAGACCCAGCACGTACATGCGAAGAGCGCTGGCCGTCATGACTGTCGAGGCTCGGCTGAATCTTCCGCGCTCGAAGATGAGATTGATAACTTCTTCGCTGTAAACGTAGAGCAGAACCATCGCCGGCATCACCGAGAGAAAGCTTAAAAAATAGGCGGACGACAAAGTCGCCACTGCTTCCTCTTTTTTTCCTGCTTTCCAGCTCGAAGAGAAGTGCACCAGGTTAGAGTTTCCAATTGAAACGGAGAGGATCCCCACAGGAAGCTGGAAGAGCCTGAAAGCATAGTTGAGCCATGACGTGGCCCCGACGGCGGCGCCCGTAGCAAGGATAGTATTGACCAGCAAGTTGATCTGCGTCGCCGCAAAGCCCACCAGTCCGGGTCCTAAGAGCAAAATAATTTTATTGGCCCGCTTGGAAAAAAACTGCGAAGGCAAAACCGGGCCATAGCCGCGCTTGATGATCAAAGGCAGCTGAACGATCATCTGTAAGAAGCCCCCTAGGAGTGCACCCCACCCTAAGCACAACACCGGCTCATGGCCTTGGTTGCGCAAGAGTCCGGCGAGAAAAATCATGGCAAAGATACTCGCCAGGTTATAGGTGGCTGGCGCCAAAGCCGGCACGAAAAAAACCTTCAAAGAATTCAGGGCCCCCATGAAGAGAGCTGCCAGGGAAATGAAGAAAAGGAAGGGACACATGATACGAGTCATGGTGACGGTTAGTTGAAATTTTTCTGGGTCAGCCAAGAAACTCGGTGCGAAGACTGTGATCAACTCTTGAGCGAAAATAAAAATCAACACACTCAACACTGCCGTCACGGTGCCGAGAATAAAAAAGAGTTCCCACAAAAGTTTTCTGCCGGTCTGAGCGCTCTCCTGATTGGCTTCTGTGATGGTCGGAACGAAGGCTGAAGAAAACGCACCTTCAGCTAAAAGATCACGCAGTAGATTGGGAATACGGTAGGCCACTAAGAACGCATCAGTGAGGCCAGAGGCACCGAAGTAAAGGGCCATCAATTGCTCTCTCACGAGACCAAGAATGCGGGAGCAAAAGGTCGCGACCGCCATGACCGCTGAGGATTTGAGAATAGAATTTGACATAAAAAATATTGTAAGGATTTATGAGGGAGTCTGTAGAGTAAATAACTCACCCACAACTCTCGGCGTGGTCCCACATTGCCCCTATGCTGCACAAAGGCAAGTCGATGAAACAACTCTAAAACCTGAGCGTTGAACTTTTTTGACTCCACATTTCTCTTACTTTTCCTTCTCTACACGTCAGAATTTAAGAGTGAAAAACCTCTCCCTGAGCCTCTTTTGAGGTGTATGATTTTTATAAGCAGGATGCGGTAAGGGAGTACCGGTCTCTAGGATGGAAGCCACCAAGTACTCCTTTTTCACACACACCCAGGGATAGGACATCCCGAGAGAGAGTAAGGAGGCCCGTATGATGTATCTTGCCATAGCAGTGGAAACCAAACAGCATCCGCAGCACCGCCAAGAGTATCGAGTGTGGTATCTCGAGCTTGATTCCAGCGGTAACGTAGTGGGCATGGGTGTGAAGTCTCGAACAGAAATGATCGAGAGTCTCTTCGCCTCCATCAAGACTCACGGGAAGAGTAACTGGCGCGCTTTCTGTAAGGACTCCGAGCGCTCCCGCCCCATTGAGATAGCAGACTTTATCTGCATGAACATGCACGAGAACACCCACTTCGGGAATCTGCCGACCTTAAGTGAATTCCAGAACGTTTTGGACTCACTGCATGGGCAATTTGAGATCAGAAGCATCGCTTAAAGCCCTATCTTTTCCTCCCAGAGGATAGAGGCCTTTCCAACCGAGTTGACGCACACCGCGTCGGCTCGGTTTTTCTTTTTTTCTGGCCCTTCACACCCCCTATCCTCCCCCCTATAATCGACGCTTCTTCCCCCCTCATAGGAGCTCACCTCATGCAAACTCTCGCGATTATCGGTTCTCAATGGGGTGACGAGGGGAAAGGTAAAATCACGGATCTACTCTCGCAAAAAGCCGACATCGTCGTGCGCTACCAAGGTGGCAATAACGCCGGTCACACGATCTGGGTGGACGGAAAAAAAATCGTGCTCCATTTGGTTCCCTCCGGCATCTTGCATCCTCACTGCCTCTCCATCGTCGGTCACGGCGTCGTGCTGGAGCCTGAGGCCTTTATGAAAGAAGTCATCAATGTGCGAAACCACATTGATATCTCAAAGAAGAATCTCATGATCTCTGAAAACACCGCCGTCATCACCAGCTGGCACAAGCAGATCGATGCCGCTCGCGAAGGCCAGGGCGCAGTGAAAATCGGGACAACGGGTAAAGGGATTGGCCCGGCCTATGAAGATAAGATTGGTCGCAAAGGTGTGCGCGTGCGCGACCTTCTGAACAAAGACCAGCTTCACTCTCGCCTCAAACAAACCGCGGAAGAAAAAATCTTTCTACTTGAGAAGAAATACGGCATCGAATGCCTCTCCATTGATGCGGAGACAGAACGTCTCTTTCAGCTGGGTCAGGAACTCAAGGAGTTCGTCGGAGATGCTTTCGGTGTGCTTCAGGATGCTCTCGTCAGAGGAAAAAAAGTTCTCTATGAAGGAGCTCAAGGAGCCCTGCTCGATGTGGACTACGGAACCTATCCTTACGTCACGTCCTCATCGACGACCCTGGCTGGAATCCATACTGGTGCTGGCACACTCAAAGGCCAGGTCAACGAAGTGCTAGGTATCACGAAAGCCTACACCACTCGCGTAGGTGAAGGCCCATTTCCTACCGAACTCTTCGATGAGATCGGCGCCTACATCCAAAAAACCGGCGGCGAAGTCGGGGCCACCACTGGCCGCATCCGTCGCTGCGGCTGGCTCGACCTTCCGCTCTTGCGCTACTCGATTCAGTGCTCGTCACTCACTTCAATTGCTCTCACTAAACTCGATATCCTCTCAGGCATGGATGTGCTCAAAGTGTGCGAAGCCTACGAGTGTGACGGAAAAATCTTTAAGACCGCTCGCCCAGGTATGGACCTCTCCCGCGTGAAGCCCATCTACCGCGATCTCAAGCCCTTTAAAGACGACTTCATATCTGATCAACTCACTCCGAACCTTCAAGCCTACATCGATCTGATTGAAAAAGAATTAGGCATTCCCGTTGGGATCGCTGCCTTTGGCCCGGACCGTAAACAAATAAAATTTTTGAAGAGCTATTTTTAGGATCTCTTAACAAAAATCCGCTTTCGTTTTCCTCACTGTGATCCGATAAAAAATGCCAGTGAGGGAAAGATGAAAAAAAACATTCTCATGATCGATGACAACCTCGATCTTCTAGACGTGGTCAAAGAGCTCTTCGCCAAAACGGAATTCAATCTTGTCACCGCTAAAGACGGCGCCGAGGGACTCTTCAAAGCGAGTAATCAAAAATTTGATGCCATCATTTGTGATTTTAAAATGCCCAAGATGGATGGTGAAGCTTTCATCACAGAGTTCCGCACAACTGCCAAATCAGAGGTCCCGATCATCATTTACTCAGGACACCTCGAGGAGATCCCAGCGAAATTGCAAGCTCTCAAAGGAATTTACAAACTCGCTAAACCGGCTCAAGGCTACGAGCTCATTCAGCGCGTCCGCTGTCTCGTTGCTGCTCCAGAGACTGAAACCGTCCGAGTGTTACCAGTCCGCTTCGAAGCCGCAAAATTTATCTTCAAAGAAGCAGACAATACCTCTGCCTGCTTTCTGATCATGGATGGAGAAATTGAAATCCTCAAAGAATTTTCCGATGGCTCAGAAATCATCATCGCGACACTCACAAAAGGCGATTTCTTAGGAGGCTATCTGCCGGCCGATGAAAGGTTTCGAACTTTTAGTGCCCGTGCCAAGACCAGTGTCCAGCTCATCGAAATCTCACAGGCTCAGATTGAGAAAGAACTTGAAGGAAAGCCACGGTGGTTCCGCGCACTACTCCTGAGTTCGCACACTCAGATCAAGTCAGTGCATAAGACACTCAAGCAAAAGAAAGCGAGCTAGAGAACGAAGCCTTCAAGACTCTTGCCCTTCCAGCTCATCAGCTGAACCGGTCGGATCTGATTGGCGAGATCGAGTTCGGAGTGGACTTTAACTTTCACAAACTGCGGACAATATCCTTCCCAGACACCATCTTTTTGTGACTCGAAGAGAACATCCACGCGCTCTCCCACTAAGGAGTGAGACAACTCATCGAGCTTGGCTTCACCCAGCATGATCAGGTCTCTGACTCTCTTCTTCTTCGTCGCCGCTGCCACCTGTCCCGACATCTTCGCTGCAGTTGTGTTCTGTCGTTTTGAAAAAGGAAAGACATGAAAATGAGTCACCGCCGATTCGCGCAGCAGATTGAAAGTCGCCAGGTAATCCTCTTCTGTTTCATCGGGAAAACCGGCGATGATGTCCGCGCCGATGCTTGCCTTCGGAAAGTACTCTTTGACCATCGCGAGCACTTCTCGATAGAAAGCAGAGTCGTACTTGCGCCGCATGAGTTTGAGAATCTTATCCGACCCACTTTGCAGAGGAATGTGAAAGTGGTCCATGTACTTGCCGGAGTTCTTGAGTGTCTCTAATAACTCGCGCGTAATTGTATTCGGCTCGACCGAGGAGAGCCGCAAACGAGAAAGTCCATCGAGCCCTGCTAACTCCTGGCATAACTGGGAGAGCTTCTCACCGGAAGTAGATTCGTACTCACCGACGTTCACCCCAGTCAGCACCACTTCCTTGAAACCTTGTGAGGTCAGGGTCTGGGCCTGAGCGATGACATCCCGAATAGGAAGAGTGCGCGAGCGGCCGCGGGCAAAGGGGATGATACAAAAACTACAAACATAGTTGCAGCCATCCTGGATCTTCAGGAAAGCGCGGGTGTGGGAATCGGCCAGCGTGGTGGCTGCTCCCCAAAACTCGTTAGACTTATCAATGCGTACCTGAACCTCTTCCTCACTTTCAGAATCATCCCCTTGATCGAGATAATCGAAGACCCGGTACTTCTCTGAAGTGCCGAGGATGAGGTCCACACCCGTCATTTGCTTTATTTTTTCTGCTTCCATTTGGGCGTAGCAACCGGCGACCACAATCTTGGCTTCTGGTGCTGAAGTTTGAGCTTTTCTGATAAGGTTGCGACAGGTGGAATCAGCCCCATCTGTGACGGTACAGGTGTTGAGAAAAACCAGATCCGCCGGCTCACCCAGATCAACAATTTCATACCCTCGATCCATAAAGCCTTGAGCAATTGAACCCGTTTCGGAGAAGTTTAAGCGGCAGCCTAAGGTGTGTAAAACTACGCGTTTAGAAGGGGTTGAAGGGGTAATATCCATGGTTCATGCAATCTAGGTCAGCAGATTTTATTTGTCCAAGGTGAGTTCCTATAAAAGATAAAAATTACCTTCCAAAAAGACTCAATTTCACCTTGACGAAGAACAGCGTCCCCCATTAATTTAAGGACTCGATTTTTTGAGTTTGGTCTCGTAGCTCAGTTGGTTAGAGCATCTCACTTTTAATGAGAGGGTCGGGCGTTCGAGTCGCCCCGAGATCACCACTTAAAATCGAAAGCGTAATTGAAATACAGTTATGCTCCCATCGTCTAGCCCGGTCTAGGACATCGCCTTTTCACGGCGGTAACTGGGGTTCGAATCCCCATGGGAGTACCAAACTTCATAAAGCCCTGTTTTTACAGGGCTTTTTTTTACCCTGCTCGTAATTGATCGAAACCTTCAATCAATTTATACCTAGAACACTCATAAATTTGTTCGTCCTTGATACGTACATACATTATATGTACAATTAGTTATGAACTTCGTTTGGGATCCAAAAAAATCAGAACTCAATTTAAAAAAGCATAGGGTTTCTTTTGAAGAGGCAATAACAGTATTCTATAACCCTTTAGCTCAAACAGCACATGATCCAGATCACTCATATAATGAGGAACGTTTCATCATCATTGGCCATAGTCACAAAGAGAATCTTCTTTTTGTCGTTCATCTCTATAAAGAAAGTACCGAAACCATTCGCATCATAAGTGCTAGAAAAGCAACCAAGAAAGAAAAAAAGAACTTCGAAGAACTATAGGAGAAAATTTATGCGTAAAGAATATGATTTAAAAAAAATGAAATTAAAACCAAACCCTTACATTAATAAACTTAAAAAGAGCGTAACGATAAGACTAGATAATGATGTGATTGAATACTTCAAAGAGTTAAGCCAAAAACTGGATATCCCCTATCAAACTCTGGTGAACGATTTCTTAAGAAAGTGCAAAGAAAATAAACTTCTTCCAAATACGACTTGGAAAAAAGCTATTTAATGAAACCAGCTCTCTCTTTGTTAAAGCGCCCTCCGACTTTAAAGATGGCTCCACCAGGTCATCATGTCGTCGAAAAACAGGCTCGCATCTCAAAGAGTGGAATAAAGTATTATGTGAAAGCACATATTCGAAAGAATCGAGGAAATAAAATAGTCTTACTCCCAGAAAATATACTCTGCCTCTTTTGGCATAGTGACCAAGAATATCCACGCCTTGGAAAAGTGACAGGATATCCAGAGCATCCTGAATTAGATGCAGTTATCCAATTCTGGCTCAATTACTGGAAAGAAGCTGGCCTTCCTTTTCCGAAAGATCTGGATCCTTTTATGATAAAAGCTCTTACTGCAGTAGAATCTCGTTTTAAACTTAGGGCCGATCCTAAAGTAAAACACAGTACAGCTTTTGGCCTGATGCAAGTAACTGGCACAACGAGAGATGATCTCAAGGGTAAGAGGAAAAAAGATCATGTGCTTCTTAGAGATTTCTATTTGGATCTAGAAAAAGAAGATCTCGCTGATGCTGTTGTAAGTATTGCTGCCGGAATTCGATGGTTAAGTTATAAATATACATCAATCAGAAATAAGCAAAAAAACTCATTCAATATGTTCAGAAATTACAACAGCTGGACTGAAGGCGAACCGTATGCAAAAAAGATCATGGACCTTTATAGCTCTTCTCTCAATTAGCTTCGCTTTTGCAGCGGACGATATTGATCCTGTTGTTAAAACTTTTATTCGTAAAAATTATTTAAAAATACCTGATGGTAAAGAGGTTATCATCTCTCAGCCCGGAAAGAAGCCAGATGACATCACTATGAAGAGAGTTTTTCTTCGCAGAAAAGCAACTGTCCTTTGGGATAAAACATTTGGAACTGGAAATGATAATCTTATTTGGTGGGATGCTCACTTCATGCCAGTCGTTTCAGGTAAGTTTATTTACGATATAGACAATGATGGAATTAAAGAAATCGCAATTGCGACCTGGCATGGTGGAAATGATATTACTTCCTGCACAGCCTATATATTCTCTATTGCCAATGACGCTCTAGTTCTAAAAGATAAAAAACGAATTAACTATGAGTTTTCTCGTTCAGCATATTGAAATTTTAAACAAGCAGTTCGAAACTCCACTACTTTGGAGTACCATCTATATGATTTGAGTACCTCTGGTACTCAGTCAAAAAAAGCCCTGCGAAAGCGGGGCTTTTTTATTTCCAACCCATTTCACTCCCGTGAACTCCTTCAACTCCCGGGTAGTGAATTTTTTTCAAATTCTCCTCCAAAAATCTGTGACTCTCATATTGTGTCCAAAACTTTGGAGACTTTATGAAACTCATATCTTTGGTCCTCACACTCTCTCTTTTCATCCCGGAATTCGCACAGGCGACGCCAGTGAGCACAACTCCTATCACCCAGGCCAACCATCGCCACTTCCAGAGAATCGTGGTGGGACTCAAGTCCAATCTCTTTCGAGGCCGTGCGCAGAATTTCTCTTCCTTTAACCTCGACCTTGATACCTTCGTGCACCTCAATCAGGATCACCTGACGGGGGTTCACACTTTTAACCTGGCCAGCAACGGCAACCCCACCATCAACGGCGTTCCCGTGTGGCCGATCGCGGGCCGCGTGCAGAATTCACTGCCGGGAGTCTTTCAACTCGAGGGCAGTGAAGTGAGTTTTAGCGAACGTGAAGGCCTGTTCTACTTCGTGGAAAGCGATAAGAGCTTCAAGGAGCGCACAGCGCGCTGGGATCTGCTTAAGAACCACCCCATGTACCGGGACTACCTCGGTAGCCGTGGCCGCCTGGTGGGCGTTGGGACGCTCGATCTTTATACGCTTGAAGTTGAATTCTATGAGCTCAACCCTGAGACAGAAGAATTAGTGCGAGCGGGCGTGCTCGACTCCTCTGTGGTCCGCCCTCACTAAGAGCGAGTATTTGATTTACGCCCTCATGAAGTTCAGTAATGATTAAATCATGAGATTGTTTCTACTTTTAGCCACCATTTTCCTTACTGGTGCTCGCGCCAGCGAAGAAGTGGTGCCGGTGGAAAAAGAGCGAGACCTACTGACACGCTCTCATGACCTTATCTCGCTGCGCTTAGTACGACTGGCCGATCAACTGGACTCATTTTTCGGTGAAACTCGAGCCGATGACGAGATCAACAGATCCTCTATTCGTATCAATCACGGCTACACACTTCGGATGGAAAAAGATCCCCTGCAAGAAACCAATGTGCGGATCAATTTACGCCTCAAGAACCTTGAGAACCTTTTTAAGTTCAGTGTGGAGCGCAACGAACAAGCTCCCATGGAGCCTGCTCAACCGATCCAGCCCAATGAACCGCACTCTCCGCCGATCAGACCAGTCGAAGATATCGAAGCTGAGCCTTGGCGTTTTCGCATGGATGCGGGTCTTAACGCCAATATCCCTCCCAACGTATTTGCGCGCTCGCGCTTGAGAAAAAACTGGAACTGGCCTTGGGTTATTCAGCGCTTCACTGAAGAGCTCACCTGGTCGAGCGAACTGGGCTGGATTCAAACCACCACCCTCTTTCACGATAAACAGCTCAGTCCCATCAGCCTCTTGCGTTTTACCAACGAGCAGAACTGGCAGATCTCGGAGCAAACCTTTCAAACATCCCATGGTCCGAGTATTTTACAGAATCTGACTGAACATGATGCTCTTTCGTTTAACTTCAGAGTACAAACCACCGTCATTGATTCGGTCTGGGCCAATTCGAACTACCAGGTCGGTGTGTTCTATCGACGCAATCTCAAGGATTTCTGGCTCTTTGGTGAAATTGGCCCTGCCATTGATTTCCCCCGTTTGGAGCGCTTCAGAAGAGCTCCTTCCATTTTGTTCCGTCTCGAGACCTTTTTCTCGCAAAACTAGGCTGTAATATTTTCTCATCCGGTAGCCAGCTCCTCACACTTTTTGAGACTTAAAACTTAATTTTCTTAAGGAGTTTCCATGCGCCTAGTCTCTATCGTTATCGCTTCTACTATTTCGTTTTCAGCACTGGCCCAAAATCTCGCTCTTTCGCCAGTCGTTCGCAGCAAGATCCTCGGTGAAGCTAAAGAGCTTCCCGTCTTCTTCACCACCACCGAGGATGGGATGCTGGATCTTCCCCGTATCCAGGAAGAACAGATGATCAACTTCGAGCATCCGCTCTCAGAGAAATCTCCCGTAAAAGCAGGGCTGCGTTTTCTGCCAGTGTCTCGTAGAAACCTGCAGAAGACTCTCGCTCCCATCTTGCAAGAAGGGGATATCGTACTTTCCTTCCGTTCTGAATGGGCGGGCGGTGGAGCTTACCCCAGTGTACAAATGGGCATCAGCCACGCCGGAGTGATTTACAAAGAAGGCAGCACGGTGGCGAACATCGACTACCCACTTAATGCTGAGTACGTAGGAAAACTTGATTCGAAACATTACAAAGAAACGCCTCTTCTTCACGTGATCCGTCCACGTGATCTCTCAGCGACACAGAAGAAAAACCTAAATGACTGGGCGAAGCTGTTTGTGGCCCAAAGAGCGAGCATCTATCCTGCGAAAGTCAGTTTTAATGGTGACTATAGCTCCCCTCGCTTCAATCCGAATGCAGCTGAGCCTTTGAGTTTTGTGAAAGACATCGCTCGTCACGCCCTCGGCATGACGGCGCCGGCCCAGACTGTTTTCTGCTCCGAGTTTGCCTGGGTCCTCTTGGCGCTCAAAGACTGCAGTCCAGCCACCAACAAAAATGATTTCCAGAATGCAGGGATCCCAAGCTGTGTTTCTCCGAGCTTCAAGCCCCTGCCTGCACTTGGAGACTTCTTGCAGACGCAAAGTGATGCCGATCAGGCAGGGCTCGCC
>JAJTIF010000191.1 GCA_021299675.1 Pseudomonadota bacterium
GCAAAAGTCGTAGCACGCCCAGTGAGGCCTCGACGTCCGGTACGGCCAATGCGGTGGACGTAGTCAGCCGCTTCACGAGGAACATCATAGTTAATCACATGAGAGACATCATCCACATCGATCCCGCGACCCATCACGTCTGTGGCCACGATCACACGGTACTTGCCTGATTTAAAGTCAGCTACCGCTTGCTCGCGCGTTTCCTGCGGTAGATCAGAGTGGATGTAGGTGGCACTGTGGAAGCCCTTACTCGTGAGCAGGCGCCAAACTTGATAGGCTTTCTCTTTTTGATTCACAAAAACAAAAGCAGTTCCTGGGTCACGCTCGAGGACTCGCAGAGTACGCCCAAGCTTCTCCCCCTCACTGATCCAGTAGAGCTCTTCTTCAATCTTGGGTGCTGACTCCACCGTCTTCTCGATGAGAATCTGCTTGGGGTTGTTGAGAGCTTTCTTGGCGAGTCTTTCAACTTGAGGGGCAAATGTAGCAGAGAGCATCATGGTCTGACGCTCTTTAGGAATTTGCTCTGTGATAAGATCGATCTGCTTGGCAAAGCCCATCTCGAGCATACGATCGGCTTCGTCAAAAATGAGACATTGAATGAAATCGAGCCACACGTTTCCGCGCTCAAGGTGGTCACAAAGACGACCTGGCGTCGCTACAATGATATGAGGAGAGGACGAGAGCGCCGCTTTCTCATCACCAATGGATGCACCACCGATACAAACGACTGTCTTTAAACCAAAGGCTTCGCCGAAAGTCTTAAACACTTCACCCGTCTGTTGAGCGATTTCACGCGTGGGAGCAAGTGCGAGGATATAAGTTCCGTTTTTGCCTTTGAAGCGCTCAACGGCGGGGATCACGAAGCTGGCCGTCTTTCCGCTACCGGTTTGCGACGAGACCAGAATATCTTGACCGCCCATAGCAGCAGGGATCGACTGACTTTGCACGGGTGTGGGGGATTTATAACCAAGCTTTTCAATGAGATCGAGCATGGCGGGACTGAGTCCGAGTTCGGACCATGAGGGCGTAGCATTTTGTTCCATGCTTTTTGTGTACCACAAGCCCTGCACTAATGAAAGCAGGTCTTTATCCCATTTGTGGAGAAAACAACACAAAAACTATCAACCAGCTTAACGTGTTATTACTGATACTTCCTTATAAAGATCGTTTATAAATAGATAGGCGAAGATTCAAAAGGAGCTCGATGAATAGTCTTGCTCATCTAAAAAAAACGATTCTTGTTCTTGATGACAGTCCAGAGATCCTGACCCTCGACCGCATCCTTTTAGAAGGCGCAGGGTACGAAGTACTGACCTGTTTATCCAGTGATGAAGCCTTTGAACTTCTCCAGACCAGAACCCCCCACTTGATCATCCTGGACTATCACCTTGGAGAAATGACGGGGAATACGTTTATTGAACTGCTACGAGAGCAGCACCCCGAACTATTCACTCAGTGCCCCATCGTCTTTCACTCTGCGCTGGATCATATTCCCAACTCCCTGGCCGCAGGCCACATCGCTAAATTCTCCGATATGCAATTCTTTCTTAAGCAAGTCACCGCTTACCTTCAAATGAGGCCTTCATAAAAAAATTGCAACTGCCCCCCACCCGTCCAACCATCATCGCCGTTGGTGCATCAGCGGGCGGGCTCGAAGCCTTCATCAAGCTGGTAAAAAAAATCAAACTCTCTGAGCAAGCCTGTGTGGTTTTCTCTCAGCACCTCGACCCCAGTCACCCTAGTCTTTCACCGGAGATCATCTCAAAATCCGTGAGACTTGAAGTCGTGGAGATTCGAAATAGGATGAAGATCGAGCCTGGGTGCATCTACATCCAACCCTCGAACACGATTCTTAAAATCTCAAAGAAAACCTTTGGACTCACTCCTCGGACAAAAAGATCACAGACGCATATCATTGATCTCTTTTTTGAGTCTGTGGCGCAAGCCAGGCACGCCAACCTGATCGGGATCCTTCTCACTGGCCACGGCAAGGACGGCGCGCTTGGACTCAAAACAATCAAAGAGCAGGGCGGGGTCACCTTCGTGCAAGACCCGGCCTCTGCGGACTCCAAGGAGATGCCAAGAAACGCTATCCTTCTTAAAGCCGCCGACTACGTTCTTCCTTTAAGTGAGATTGCTCGCACAGTGAACAAGGCTCTCACCGGCAAACTAAAGACCCCTGTCGTTGTGGCTAAAAAACCCATTGACCAACAGGTGATCGCTGAGATCCTCGGGATCGTGAAAAGAGATCTCCACGTCGACTTCACTCTGTATAAGCCCTCCACTATCATCCGGCGGATCCAGCGACGGATGAACGTCAATAAAACGGCAACTTTCTCAAAATACCTGGAATACCTCAAAGTGACTCCGGAGGAATCGAAACTCTTCTACGACGACATTCTCATCCACGTGACGACCTTCTTCCGCGATCCGAAAGCTTTTGATCGCTTAAAAGAGGACGTCTTCCCAGAAATCTTAAAGAATAAAAAAACTAATCAGCCCCTGCGCATCTGGGTCGCTGGATGCTCAACGGGAGAAGAGGCTTATTCATTGGCCATGCTCTTGACCGAATTTTTGCATGAGCAGAAGGCCCAGAACACTTTCCAGATTTTTGCCACCGACATCTCGGAAGTATCGATCCAGTTTGCGCGGACTGGCATCTACCCGGCGAGTATCAAGAAAAACATCACTGCTGAGCGATTGAAAAAATATTTTGAAGTTCACCAAGATAGCTTTAAGATCACCAAGCACTTGCGCGACCAATGCCTCTTCTCCCTGCACGATATGACAGCCGACCCACCTTTCGGGAAGCTCGACCTTATCTCGTGTCGAAACGTCATGATCTATTTTTCTTCCGAGCTCCAGAAGAAGATCATTCCTCTCTTCCATTTTTCTTTGGCACCCAAGGGCTATCTCTGGCTTGGGCGATCGGAGGCTCCGGCGGGATTTTTAAAACTCTTTGGTGTGCAAGATCAAGAAGCACGCCTGTATTTTAAGAAAGACACGCCCTCAAACATTCGCTTTAGTTTCCCTCCCAAGTTGGAACTAAAGGAAGAGAGAACTGTCCAAAGTAAGAAAAGTACGATCAACCCCATGGCGTCCCAAGAACTCGTGGATAAAATCATTCTCAACCATTATTCACTCCCTGGAGTAGTAATCACGCCCGATCTGGAGGTTGTCGAGTACCGCGGCCGCTGTTCACCTTTCCTGGAGCCAAGTCTCGGGCAGCCGAGCCATAACATCTTGAAGCTTGCCCATCACGACATTCAGCCGGGTCTGAGGCTCATCCTGAAGAAGGCCCTCACCTCAACATCCATGGTGCAGAGATCGGCCATCGCTCTCTTCGAAGCCAATCAGCACTGGCTGGTGGATATCGAAGTGACGCCTCTGCCCCCCCAGGCCATTCCCGCTGAAAAGAAATTCCTGGTGATCTTCCGCAGCCACCAAATAAAGAGGACTACTGGCAAAGCTCATGCATCGGATGCCATCTCGCGGGAGGACTTACGCATCCTCATGAGTGATCTCGCTGACGCCAAAGAGTCCCATCGAGTGCTCTTGGAGGACTATGAGCATGGCCAAGAGGAAATCACCAGTGCCAACGAAGAGCTTCAGAGCGCCAACGAAGAGCTCCAAAGTACCAACGAGGAGCTCGAGACGGCTAAAGAAGAACTTCAGAGCACCAACGAAGAACTCACGACTGTCAACGAGGAGTTGCAGATCCGCAACGGGGAGCTCACGACCGTGGGAAGTGACCTCACCAACCTCTTAGCCTCCTCTGAAATTCCCATCATGATGGTTGATAGCTTGGGCAAGATCAAGCGCTTCACTCCGGAAGCGAAGAGAGCGTTTAATATCCACTCCAGCGATATTGGCAAAAACATCAAAGACATCAATTTTAATTTCAGTGTTGATCTTCCTCAAAAAATCAAGAAGGTAGAGGATAGTCATCTGCCCAAGAAGCTTGAGGTGCAAGACCATGCCGGTCTCTGGAAGCAGCTGCAGATCAGGCCTTATAAAACCTTAGATGATAAGATTGATGGGGTCAGCATCACGCTTGTGGATATCGATCAAATCAAACAAAAAGAGAATTACTTCAAGGAATCCCTCGACTACATTAAATCTGTCGCAGATACGGTCCCCCTTCCCTTTGTCGTCATCGGCGCTGACTATCAACTCAAGTCGGCGAACCAGGCCTTCTATGATTTTTTTAAGATCACTCGTTCTACTGTTGAGAGCGACTTCTTTTCTGTGCTCGAATTACCCCTGCCGCACAGACAGAAGCTAGAGGAGATGATCACGGCCAATATCATCAAGAACCGCTCTTTTACTGATTACGAGCTGCACACCAGGTTTGACTCAATCGGAGAGCGGCGGTTGCTTCTGTCGGGAGGAAAAGTGCAGTGGGTAGGAGATGAACCGGAAGCTGTGCTAGTGAGTTTCATCGATATCACTGAGCGGAGCAGACTAGAGAATGAACTCAACAGTCTCTTGATTCGAGAGCGAGAGGCCCGTAACGAAGCGGAAAAGGCGAATCGTGCAAAGGATGTTTTTCTTGCGACCTTATCTCACGAATTACGAACCCCCCTCTCCGCTATTCTTACCTGGTCGCAGCTTATCGGGCACAAGCGAGTGGACGCTGCCATGACGAAGCAAGGGGCTGCTGTCATCGAGCAGAGTGCAAAAGCTCAAAGCCAATTGATCGATGATCTCCTAGACATCTCTCGCATCATCTCAGGCAAACTCGCTCTCACCATCAAAGA
>JAJTIF010000426.1 GCA_021299675.1 Pseudomonadota bacterium
AGTCAGTTTTAAATCCTTAAACTGATCTTCTGCCATGAAAAACTGCTCTTGGTTCACAACGATCACAAACTCATCGCTAAAAGCCTGATTGCGAAGAATCGTTTGCTGGAAAAGTGAGTGCCCAGAAAAGAGAGGATAGAACTGTTTCGGGTAGAGTGTGCGAGAGAGAGGCCAGAGTCTCGTGCCTGATCCGCCGCAAAGAATAAGTGTTTTCATGCCCAAGACATTACATGATGGCGATTGAAGACTCAAGTCACCTTAAGTAGCCATGACGCAACTGAGAAATAGATGAGCAGGCCTGTTATATCAACCAGCGTCGTAATAGCTGGGGAAGCGACCACAGCCGGGTCACCTCCGCTGCGTTTCACAATCAAGGGAAGTCCCGCACCAATGACAGCAGAGGTGATGACCTGAATGGCAATCGCCAGCGAGATCGTCATGCCCACGAAAGCAATGGTGAAGCTCTCGGGCGCCAGACCCTGAAAACTGAGATACACAATCTTAAGATAGGTGAGAGCCGCCACGCAGATTGAGAGAAGGGCTGAAATCTTTAATTCTTTCAAGACGACTTTTAGCCAATCGGAATTTGAAACGTCTCCCAGAGACATGGCCCGGATGATCACGGTCGCAGCTTGGGTTCCAGTGTTGCCCCCCGTAGCAGCCATCATGGGCATGTACATGGCAAGGATCAGAAATTTTTCTAGCACACCCTGATATTCAGAAATGATCATCCCCGACAAGATCCCCATCGCCGCCAGTCCAACGAGCCACCCGACACGTCTTTGAAAATGCTTTAAGCTTGGAGTTTCCAAGTAGCCTTCGTCTTCACTCGAGGGAATAACACCTGCCAGTCGTTCCATATCCTCTGTTTGCTCAGCGCGGATAACTTCGATGGCATCATTGTGCCCCACGATTCCTACCAGCTGGTCCAGAGAGTTGAGAACAGGGATGGCAGCTAGATCGTACTTTTCGACTTTCTTGGCCACAGACTCGCGGTCTTCGTTGACCTCAGCATAGACATAAAATTCATCGATCAAGTCGTCAATTTTTGTCTCTGGATCTGCAAGAACTAAATCTTTCAGAGTCACAAACCCCTTGAGCACCATTGCGTCGTCGACGACGTAGATGTAAATCACCATGTCTTTAGAGGGGGCGTCGTGGCGAATCTTCGCCATGGCCTGAGCGACACTCATGCCCTCATAGATAGTGGCGAAGTCAGTATTCATGATACCGCCGGCCGTCTCTGGGGGATACGCCGACAGGATGATAACGTCTTCTCTGGTTTTCTTATCTAAGTAGGGGAGCAGTTTAATTTGCTCTTCTTTTTCCAGCTGCTGATAAAGGTCTGCTCGAATGTCTGAGTACATGTGTCGGAAGATGTTTGCGACTTTTTTAGGATCAAAAGTCCGCGCAATTTGAAGCTGCAGGTCCATGGCAAAATCAGAAAAAATTCGGCCTTGGTCTTCAACATCTAGCTCTGAGAGATAGGAAATAATGTCCTGTACGGGCTTGTCTTCAAGGAATTCAACGACATCTGGAGTGGGGAGTTCTTCGAACATCTCCACGAGCTCTTCAGTCTGACCGCTTTCGTCAAGATTCTGAAGAATTTCCTGATTGTCTTCCTCTGGTAATCCGTTGTCTTCCATTGATCCAACTTAATTAAATATTAAGGATACTTTAGGTGACTGTCTGCCGATAGGAAATATGAAAATTAAATAATTAAACTACAAAACGAAATCTTTCGAAAAGAGTTTAAACAGTGACAATTAACAAAGCTATGAAGATGTCTGAAATCGTTCTAGTGAAATATTTATTCCAAGCGGACTGGGCGCCGCTTGAGGATGTCATTGAGGGGAACGCAAAAGACTTCGGTGATATCTACGAAGTTGATAACGATAAAGAAGTATTTCAAGTCGCCAAGACCAGTCCTGCCACTCTCATCATCGCCTGCGTAAAAACCAAAGACGATCTCACGAAAGTACTGAACTTCCTCAAGATCTCAAAGAAAGTGCTCAAGGATGCAAACATCAAAGTTTCCGTGCTCAATTATCTGCAAAATAAAAACGTTGAAACTGCATTCATGAAGCTTGGTTGCCAAGAAGTCCTCGACCCGAATCTTAAGGCAAAGCCGCTAAAGTTCAAGATGGACTTTTGGAAAAAAGCACTCGCAGTAGGCATGAACAAGCGCCTAGTGGAACAGAATAAAACAGTAAAAGACTCGAAGAATGAAAAAGACGGTGTCAAAAAAGAAGCTCCGCAGATCAAATGGGGCGAGCCCCTCAAAGTGGTCGACGATATGTGGATCACAAAGAGCCCACAAGATACAAAAAGGGTTCTTAATCGGTGGATGATTAAGCTCATGGGACCCTCCCCCTTCGTCGCGCAATGGGTGGAAGTTTCAGGACAAAAAGGTCTGTGGCAGTTCGTCTTTAAAGACGGGATCCGTGAAAGTTTCCATATGTCTGACGGCGACTGGTTTTTTAGAGGGGAGCAGAAGCCAGAATTCGTCTGGAAAGAAAACCTGTGGCTTGTGTCGGGACAAAAAATTCAGCTCTTCTACCAGGAAGATGAAACCGTCGTCGCAAGGTTTCGCACAAACCAAGAAAGTTTAGAAATTTCAAAAAACTCAAGTTACGCCCTGTCTCGCGAAAATGCCATCGTCGAGTCATTTGACCAAGAAGTCTTGGTTAAAAAAGGCATGGCTGATACTTCTAAAACGAGCGTCGACGCGGATCAAAAGATCAGTGATGGCACTCTCACAGAAGACATCGACGGTAATGACAAACTCGAAGGTCACCTCAAAGGCAAGAATTCAAAAGAGAAAGCCATTGAGGACAAAGAGCATAACGTAGGTCGAGATGATCTGAATCTTGATAACCTCGAAGGTGATTCGGATACTGATGACCTCGGTCCATCTCATTATGACGGAAAAGTTGA
>JAJTIF010000080.1 GCA_021299675.1 Pseudomonadota bacterium
CATTGAGAGTATCGATAATGATCTGCGGATTGGCTTGGCCTGCATCGATCATGTTGTAGGTGCCCTTAACTTCAACGCTAAGGGCGTCGTTGACGAACTTATTGCGAAAGTTGCGGACCGTGGTGGGGTGGCGATCCCAGGCTAACTGGAGGAGTTCGCGGGCCTGACGAAAAAGTTCGGGGTCAGTGAAACTGATGATGGTATGAGGAAGGTAAACCCCATCTCCCATGTCAACATCGATGGCGAAGATGGGGAACTTCACCATTGGACTCTTGGGGAACATGAGAAGCTTGCCAGTCATTTTCACCGGTGTGCCATGAGCCGCAACGACAGAGCGCTTGACCTGGAGGGCACTCGCCCCACGAGCGGGGTTGAAGTTCAGGTGCACCGGTCTACGCGGGCCCTGCTGGACCACATACTCGAGGGTGATGATGTCACCACGAAAAAGGTTCTTGGTGGCTTGGGCGTACTGTGCTTCCACAAACACCGGGATCACGAGATCCTTGTATTCCACGACAAGTACTTTGCCTTCGGCATAGATGGCGTGGACTTTGCCGACGAGAGAGTTCCCTTTAAGGATTTCTTCCGGAAGAGCATCGTAGGTATACTCGCCACTAGAGGGAGAGTCTGGGTTGCGCTCAAGGAGCTCGATCGCCTCAGCCATGATGTGCACCTGAGGAGACTCGATGAGGTCATTAATGTAGCCCTTTACAAGCACCACATCGTGGCGGCGCAGACTTTGAATAAAAGTGCGCGTCTGTTGGCTGAGACCTAGGAGCGAGAGGTGCACCGACTGGAAGAAGTTTTGTGGATTACGGAAAGTGACAACAAACATCGAGCTCATGGGAACGATTCCGTGTACCTCGAGCATCACGCCATTGGTGTTCAGGCAGCGGTCGAGCTCCGGGTAGTTCACAGTATTGTTAGCGTAAGCTTGTGAGCAGCGCGTATCAGAGGCGAAGAGTTGTGCTGATAGGAAAAGAGTAACGATGAGTAATAAGAGTTTCATGCATCCTCGCTGATTGAATTGAGCCCCTGTTAAACAACAACTCTTACCAATTGTCACGGTTGCGACTCGGGGCGCAATTAGAGTGTTATAACATTTTTTAGAGATTGGATTTTTAACCCATCAATCTTAGGATGCCCTCATGGTTGAACTGAAGGGATACCGGGAGCTCTTGCGTGAATCTTATCTGAAGCGTTTTCAAAAAAACGCTCGTTATTCCATGCGCTCTTTTGCCCGAGACCTTGAGCTCGATAGTGGGCAGCTCTCCCTGGTGTTAAAGGGCAAGAAAAACATTTCTCTGCAGAAGGCTTCTCAGGTGGCCCGGGCCCTCTACGATAGCCCGCGGGATATGATCATTTTCTACCAGAGTGTGGAGCTCGAAAGCACGGTGAGCGAGACTCGAAGAGCAGAACTTCGAGAACAGCTTCAGCGCACGCAGAGTTCGCACACGCAGCGCGAACGGACCATCAGCGACGAAGAATTTGAGGTGATCTGTAATTGGTACAATATTCCCATTCTAGAGCTCTGTGCGGGACGAGAGTTTGCGGTGACCCCGCGCTTTGCGGCTGACTACTTCGGGATCTCGGAGCTGGAAGCGAATCTGGGCCTTGAGGCCATGCGCCGGCTCGGTTTCGTTAAAAAGCTCGAAGGCCGCTATGTCCATGTGAAAAATGTCGTCACGACAACTGAGGTTCCGAGCTTCGCCATCCGACAGTTCCACTCCCAGATGCTTACCAAGGCACAGTCTGCAATCTTTCAGCAACCCATCGAGAAACGCTACTTGTCCGGGATCACAGTTTTGATCCCCGAAGACAGATTGGAAGAGGTCAAAAAGATGATCGACGAACATGAGCAGCGTCTCTCCGACTTCGCTCTCTCGCTGGCAAGTGAACCGGGTCGAGTCACCTACCAGCTCAGCACGCAGCTCTTCTCTCTGCGCGCCGAGGATTCAAAAGCCTCAGGGCTGACGGGTCATTAGTTCCCGCGCGACTTCTCCCGCGATCGCCCCAACGACATAGGGAACTTCCTCGTTCAGATTCTCTTCCCCGTGGAGAAAGCCGATGAGGTGGAGCCACTCGTGCACGATGTTTTCCACCATTTCCGGCACTTCAAAACGGCTGTAGAATTTCCAGTTGAGCGTAATCCATTTGCTCGTGTGCGGCGTTGTGGACCCAACGACTGTGCGGCACCAGGGAGTCACGCGCTGGTGGGCCCGACAATTACGAACCATAAGATTGAGGTTCATCTCGTGGGGCGTTTGTGGAATGGTTTTTTCATCACCACCGTAGATGGCTTGCTTCACTTGCTCGCTCGAGAGAGGGGAGCCGGCTTTCCATAGGCGGGCATTGGCAAAGCCTCGGCTTCCATTCTCACTCACATAGCTCAGTACTTTCATCTGAAACTGTGAGCTGTTAAGCACTGTCTCCAGGAGCGCGAGCGCGGCCTGGAATTTTTTCTCTTGTGATCCTTCAGGAAAAATCTCTTCCTCCACGTGCACCTGCAGATCGCGAGTCACGGGTACTTGGAGCTGGAGGGAAGGAGAGTAGCGAAGCGAGACTTGAACGTTTGGGTCTACGTGAGCATCGGTTTGTTGAGAAATGGCAAAACTGAGAGCAAGAGCAAGAATAAACTTCTTCATTACATTTCCTTTGTGGGGTTATGTAATGAAGTCTAATCAAGATAAATTCGACTGCTGACTTCTAGGCTTCCGGGAAGCCTAGATAGTGTTGTCTGCAGACATCAGCTTTAGGGATTTGGCTCTTCCTCTTTGGATTCTTGAGTTTTTGGCTTTTGTGACTTGGGGCCACCGTTGCCCACCCTCTGGCCACCGCCAGATTTCGTCGATTGTGAGTCTTGCTCACTTTCTACTTCCTCAGTGGAATCACTTTGTTTCTTGTCTTCACTTGACCAGGCTAGGCTGGAAGAAAAAACTGAGCAGATAAGGAGGAGGGAGAAGAGGAGAGTCTTAGGATTCATTTCAAGCTCCTGATCGTGAATCATAAAGTGGCGCACCCGATTGGAGTCGAACCAACGGCCTTTTCCTTCGGAGGGAAACGCTCTATCCAGCTGAGCTACGGGTGCGTGAGTTTGAGCTTAGCCCTTTTTGGGCACGATGGCCATTGTCAGGCGGCTTATGCAGGTCAACTTTCCTTGAGGGGTCGTAATTCGAATCTCCCAGACGTGCGTGGTTCTGCCGATGTGCACCGGAATCGCACGACCAATAACATGTCCATTTCTTACAGCGGCAATATGATTCGCGTTGATGTCGAGCCCGACAGCATAAAATTCATTGGGGTCGACACATAAGTTGGAAGCGATGCTACCAAGGCTTTCCGCCAGTACGACATTCGCACCACCATGAAGGATCCCAAAGGGCTGATGGGTGCGATGGTCCACCGGCATGGTCCCTTCAATA
>JAJTIF010000150.1 GCA_021299675.1 Pseudomonadota bacterium
CGCACCCTCTCAGGCACGCTCCCCCCTCAATCCCTCTACACCCCCAAAAGAAGAGAAGGAAAAAGAGACGCCTTCCTGCCCCCACACAAAATCAAGGAAGGGCACATATTTTCAAGAAAAAAAAAAAAACAAGGCATCCCAAAATTATTGCTACAGAATCAAAAAACACAAGGAGGCAACGGACAACCGAGGCCCCAACAAAAAACACAACCACAAGAGCCACAAAGCCCAACAAAAGACGCAACCACAGCAAAAGGCACAGTCGTCACAGCAAACAGGCGCGCAAATGCAACAAAGGTTAGAACAGCAAAAAAAGGCACAAGAGCTGAGAAGGGCCAGAGCAGAGGCCAAAGCACAGGAAGAGCAAAAATCAGAATCAACGTCTCTGCCAAAAGCGAGCGCCTCTCTTCGAAATATGGCCTTCACGACAAATACTCAAACCCAAGAAACCAAACCGGACGTAGAGGGATTGAAGCTGATGACTTTAACTTGGATGATATCGACGTAGACCAGTTAATGAGAGATGTAGGGATGTAAGAGGACTGGCTTCCTCTTCGACATCCACTCCTTCCTCTGGAAAGGCGAGGCTTGCCACAATCAAAAGGCTGATGGTAACTCGGGATAATGTCACAGGCCAGAAACACAAACAGAGACAAAGATTCATTCATTCATAAATCAAAATCATAATAATAGTAAGGGTAGTCAGGACTTGATGATTCGGCGGTAAAATTTTCCAAAAGAATGTTTGGGTCCTCAGTATCAAGGATACATAAACCGTCCTCCTCCTCATCATCATCCTCCTCCTCAGGCAACCACTCCTGTTGGAATCTGTCGACATCCACCAAGGCTGATTCTTCCCGGTTCACGTGTCCAAAAGAAATGGACGTTTGTTTGTTTCCCCGCAAAAAATCTGGTAAACTTCCTTTCCATATCGCAGAACGGACTTCCAGTGACTGCAATCGTAGAGATTCCAGTTTTTTGAAACCGCGATGTAAATCTAGAGATCTCTCAACGTTCAAAGAAATAAGTGCCGAGAGTTCCAAGCGAGACAAACAATCGCCATCAAAATCGGAGACTTGAAGTTCGTTAATCTCCGACTTGTTTATGTCCTCGATCAACTCTGTCGTCCAGAAAACCGTCTCGTTTCCGGTCCTCACTAATTTTTTGAGTTTTTTCGATGCTCCAACGAGAAGGGCGTGAATTACGAAGTGAGACGCTTTGAAGTGCGAAAGTTCGAGATGTGTCAAATTCTCGAACTGCTTGCTCAACTCCTGACTGGTCATTCCAGGTTCGAGAGGACCACCATAGTCTTTGTCATCTGTCAGAGACGACAAAACAGTAGTTCTCTCGAGTAATAAATGCTCCGTCGTTGGCGGTACCCATCCCAGGTGATCGATGACGCAATCAAAGACTTCAAGAGTCTTTAAATTTTTGGGGAACTTGATTCGTTCCAATCCGTCGAGTTCAAAAACCGACAACCACCTCAAATTCGGGAAGGATAATAAAAATTCGGAGTTGTAAGGTCGAACGCCCCTCAGACATATGGCTTCTACATTTGGGAATCTAGACAGAGTGTTCATTGGACAATCTCTCGAAACACTCATGTAATGTAGTTGCGCCGAACAAATATCGAAGAGGTCCCGATTGCAGGTCATTAAGGCCAAGACATCTATGAACGATAGATCCTCCAAAAAGGCGGAGATTAATTCCTTCGGTACGAGCGAAAATAAGTCTATCTGATGCTGTTCCAAGACGACTTGATCGGTGGTACCAAGTGGAAGCGCCTCTTCCACCAATGCCTCTTCGTTGACCAAAGAAGAACCTTAAAAAGGGATATCAGTAAAAAAAATACTGAGTAAGCCCAAGGGGAAAAAGAAAAATCCGAAGAAAAACGGAAAAAAATGTTGGAGCAAAGTCTCAAACGCGTCACACAATACCGCTCCGCTCCACCGAGTGGACAAAAGGCTTTGTACCACCGACACTTCCTCTGCAGCAATTAGCGTTTGAGACTCGCTTTGGCTCCTTTTGTATTTTGGACCATTGAAATAATAAAGGGGAAGATAGCAGAGAAGAGGACGAGGAAGAGAAAGAGAAAGAGAAAGAGAAAGATAGAGAGAAAGAGGAAGAGGAAGAGGAAGAGGAAGAGGAAGAGGAAGAGGAAGAAGAGGAAGATGAAGAGGAAGAAGAGGAAGATGAAAAGGAAAAGAAGGAGGAGGAAGAGGAAGAGGAAGAGGAAGAGAAAGAGAAAGAAAGAACAGAAAGAACAGAAGAGAAGAAAGGATGAAAAAGAGACAAGAGACATTAGTGAGGCCCGTCGCGGAGCGCACTGTTCACATGGTGATTCAGGTACCCTCCTCTTGTCTTGTCTTCGTTCAGGTCCTTTAGTGAAAAAAGATGTTTAAACAAAAAAACAAAACATGTGCAGAAGTGGGGACACACTCCTGAAAAACCAAGGTACTTACCAACGTTGGTGTGTTTGGCCAACCTTGCTGCCTTTGCTCTGGCATATCTTGGTTTCTTTCCTATGGTCCTTGGTTTCCGAGAAGGAGAGGCCTTATCTCCAAAGGAGCCTGGTACTCATATGAGTGACTGAAGACACGATGTGTGTGTGGTACTTACCATCTTGTGTGGGTGCCACTACAGGTGGGAGGATCTCCTTCTTCTGTTTCTTACTTGCTTGTAGATTATTATTGGTCGAGACCACCGACTTTACTCGCTTCATCCGAGGATCTTTATCCCAACGTCCGGCAAATTCATGAATTCCCGGACCGTTAGAAGACAACAAAATACACATAATATTCAAACTAAGAAAAGAGTGGGCATTTGTTCTTCATTCCAGGCACGTGAAAGAAGCATATGTATGAAAAAAAGCTCACCAGAGAACAGAAAAATACGCATGATGAAAGAGATGAACAAAGTTTACAATGAAGAGGCCAAACTCCTGCTCGTTAATGGCCAAGAGCTCTTGAAGAGGTTAGCAGATCTACTTCCCAACACTGACTACATCATAGTCCCAC
>JAJTIF010000354.1 GCA_021299675.1 Pseudomonadota bacterium
TTTACCTTCATTAAACTCCGCGCGACCAGACGCCAAGCCTTTGAGGTCTTTTTCCGCCCACGAACTGGGGTATGTAGAAGTCTGCGCCAGCGCCGAGGTGGCCACATTCTCATATAAGGGCAGACTCATATGAATAGAGCTCGCCAGAGGCAGAAGTGTCCGTTGCTTCCAGCCGCGAGTGAGCAAATGCCCAGGAGCATAATTCTCGATAATAGGAATAGTGGCTTCTTGATTTTCCAAGGTGGATTTTTGATCGATCACAAGATCATTGTGAAGCGAGAGTCCCCAACGCTTGATGAGCGCACGCAGCTCTTTGTGAGAGTCACGCTCGAAATCTGGGCCTTGAAGCCAGAGCAGCGAGCCCCCCTTTTCAAGGTAGCGCTGTAGGCGCAGAAGTTCCTGATTGAGAAAATCAGAGCGAGGCCCCCAGATGACGACGACATCGGCGTCCTGGGGGACGTCACGAGTGGTTTGCAGATCCAGCGAAGAGATCCGGTAGTTTTGATCTTTGAGCTGCTCGCAGAAAGCGGAGCCCCCATCGACGTTTAAATCCTTACAATCAACCTCTCCGTGTCCCCAGGTGAAGTACACGTTAAGCTGATAGGAGCGCATGACCTTCAAGATGGCATTGGTGATGCTCAACTCATCTTTGAGGATGAAGCTTACATTCTTTCCGAGCGACTCAATCAGCACCGTACCGTTGTCACGGATTCCCTGAGCTTTCGCCACTTGTGGCTGGGCTTCGGGATCTACCGCATCGAGTGTAAGATCAGGACGCTCCATCTTATAGAGCTTGAGCATCGCCATGGCACGAGGCCAGTCAGCCCGACGGGCGAAGAGAGTGATCTTTGAATCTTTAGGAAGGTCAGCCAGGATACGCCGGGTTTGATCGGACAGTGTATTGAGGGCCCGCTCCGTGGTGTCGATCTGCAGCGGAAACTTCCACGCCAGAAAACTCAAGAGTGAGAGGATACAAAACAAGAGGGCTGCTTGTGTAATGTGGATGGCAGCATTTTTAGCCGTGCGACTCTTGACCCAGATTTCAAAACTCGCGCGCCGGGGATTGAAAAGAATAAAACCCAAGCTCAGAGTAAAAACCGTTGTTGAGATATTGAGCAGCAGGTGCTCCGGTGCCACCACCCAGAGAGAGAGTGTGGCGATGATAAGAAGGACTTCTGTAATCAGCCAAACAAGATAGTACATATTTACCAGTCCCTGCTTGAGAGCGTCAGTTTAGAAGCGTACAGGCTCATAAAAATCACACTGAGGTAATAGACCAGATCAGCACTCGAGAGCACTCCCTTAAGAAGGTTTTCAAAGTGCCCGGTGATAGACATCCAGCGCAGAATCTCAGAGAGCATGAAGTTATCTACCCCTTGTGAAATCCAGGCGAGAAGCCATGTGAACATGATGAACATGAACCCTAAGAGCGCTGCCACGACTTGGTTTTCTGTCAGTGCACTGGCCAAGAGACCCAGGCCCACGTAGCAGGCCATGTTGAGGATGAGACCAAGGTAGCAGCCGAGCAGCACTTTTTGATCCGGCACCCCTGCCCAAAAGAGCACGATCGGAAAAAGCAGTGTGGGCAAAATCAGAACAATGGTGAAAGCCCAAGTGGAAAAGAATTTTCCAAGGATGATCTGTGTGTCAGTGATAGGAGAAGCAAAGAGCAGATCCATGGTGGCTTGCTTCTTTTCTTCCGAAATGAGTCGCATGGTGAGCGGGGGAATAAAAAAGAGCAGAATGAAATTGAGGTTAGAGTAGAGGCGCAAGACCACTTCCTCCAGAAAACTAATCTGCGACTGCATGTCTGCTGGGATCGCCTGGATGTTATCCACGTAGCCCACCAGCAGGTTGAAGAAAGTCCAGCCCGCCAAGAGCGAGAAGATGCCGATCATCGTCAGTGCCAGCGGTGAGCGCCAAAGCAACATAAATTCTTTTTTAAAAATGATCAGTGTCTTACTCATGGCGATCTCCCGTTTTCACGAGCTGCAAGAAGATGTCTTCCAGTTCACTTTCTCGGCGAGAGATACCGAGCACTCCTATCCCGGCTCCCACAAGATGCTTCACGATCGCATCTCTTTTCTCTTCTTTGGTTTTGAGCTGAAGGATAATTTTATTCTGCTCCCGACTGATCGACTTCACGAACTCCATGCCGAGTAGGATGGAATCAGCGCACTCGTCTCTGAGCTCCAGCTCTACTTGGGAATGCTTCTGATAGCGCTCACGTACAGTCTGCAAAGAACCATTGGCCAGCAGCACGCCGGAGTGGATGATCGAGATGGTGTCACAGATCTCTTCCACTTCGTGCAGAAGATGACTGGAAAGCAGTACGGTCTTCTTATCTTTCAGGTTTTTAATCAGCTGGCGGATCTCAACCACACTCTCAGGATCAAGACCTGAGGTGGGTTCATCTAACACTATCAGCTGTGGGTCGTGGATGATGGCCTGAGCAATCCCCACTCGCTGCTTGAAGCCCTTGGAGAGGTTTCCTACCAGACGCTTTGAGACGGCGCTGAGATTTGTGAGTTCAATCGCCTTCTCCAAAGCAGCATTCAACTGCGCCGGCTGCACGTCGTGAAGAAGAGCGGCGAAGCGCAGGTACTCCGAGACGGTCATTTCTTTATAGAGAGGTGGATTCTCCGGAAGGTAGCCGATCATTCTCTTTACTTTCAAGGGCTCGACCACAGGATCGAAGCCTTCGATCAGCACCCGACCGCTCGTGGGGCGCAGGAGACCGCAGAGCATTTTTATAGTAGTCGACTTTCCTGCTCCATTTGGGCCCAGAAA
>JAJTIF010000125.1 GCA_021299675.1 Pseudomonadota bacterium
CAGGCCCCAGTAGCTTGCCAAACTCTCGGCGCGAGTTTTTTTGCCCGCGTGTAGGAGCTGCCAGAACTCATCCAGGTCTGCGGCTTCAGGGAAGATGCCATCGAGTTGGTGAATGTAGAGCGAGAGGCTCACAGGCTTCTCCCTAAACTGTAGCTGAGAGTAGACTTCGGTGTGAAGAGTACTTTGGAGTGATTGAGTCCGTGGTGCAGGACTTCCTCTTTAAAGAGTCGAATGCCTGCGCGGTTCGAAATTCCCGTGAGCTTCAAGTCTTGCATCCGTTGCAGAAGATTGTCCTGGGCCAATCCGGTCTCGCTCCAGACAGACCATAGGAGCGATGCCACTGGATAAGAGGCTTTCTCGTTCCAGCGGATGGCCAAAAGGTTTAGCACTTCGTTAGCGTAGGAGTAATCCGTCTGGCCCGGAGCGCCGGACCAGCTTGAAAGAGAGGAGAAAAAACACACGAAGGACAGCTTCTTCTCATCGGCGAAAGTATCAAAGACATTGTAGGCTGAGGCAATTTTAGAAAACACTACATGACGAAAGTCCTCAATGCTTTTGTGTTTCAGAAGATTGTCACGGGTGACTCCGACGGCGTGGATAATGCCGTCAATTTTGCCGATCTCGCGCTGGATTTTCTTGATGGCCTTCTCGAACTCCTGGGCCTGACTGGCATCGGCGGTGATGTAGTGGAAGACGCCCCCTCGACTCTCGATGGATTCTTTCGTGTTCCAAATCTCGCGCTGGTTGTTGACCTCATTGTAGCGAAGATTAAAAATAAAATTTCGTTCCGACACATCGACCTCTGGGTGCGCCTTGGTGACTTCTGCCTTGAGGCGCTCACGCAGCTCAGAGTCGTTGAGGCAATCAGCAAAGGGCCTGGTCGGTGAGAGAGGAGTGCGTCCGATCGCGGTCAGAGTCGCTTGCCGATGGTCCGCCAGGAACTTAGCGATCTCGGAGGTGATTCCCCGTGCTCCCCCGACTAGTAGGATATGCGGCGATGGCGGAAGAATAATCTTGGCCTTGAGGCGCGGGGCCTCGATGACCTTAATGACCTCTCTATAAAAGCTATTCCCTTGCTGGGTCAGGCATAAAAAGCGCTCCTCTGAAATCTTTTCGAAGAAAGCCCAAGGAATATGCTTTTGACCAGTCTTGCTCAGCTTCATATCTACCAGGCGAAAGCTGTGGGCCACTTCTTTTGAAAGTGAGCGCAGAGCGGCCGGGAGTGCTTTGATCAGAGGGTTCTCAAAGGAGTCAAAGAGGATGGCGATGCGAGCGGTGTTTAAGTTCACGAGGGCCTGACAGAACTCGAAGAGTTCTTCGATGAATCCTTTGAGTGTGGCCTTTTCATGGCCTTGGTTGTGTTTGAGATTCAGCACCAAACGATAGCTAGTGAAAGAGGGCTTCGAGGCGACGAATTTGGTAAAGGCAGCCATGTGAGAGAAAGAAAAGTTCTGGGACGGGGCCACTTGCTCCTGAACACTCAAGCCTTGGGAGAGGCCAATAGTGATAAAGGCCTCGTCGACGCCCATTCGAAGCGGGTTAGATTTGAAGTGGACTTCTTCGAAGTCGAACTCATAGCGTGACACTTCTTCTTCACTTCTGCGCGACTTCGAGCGCCGGTCAAAGACCTCTTCGATTTCGAGCAGATCGCCCAAGGTTTTCGCATGCAGCAGTTCCCGGGCCGCGAGTTGCAGGTAGGGGTGCTTGATGATCAGGGAGTTGATGAAATCTTCCTTCTCAAAGACATTGAGCCGCAGGTCGTGTTCGAAGTCGCTGGTGGACTGGATCTTCTCAAGCTTGAGGTTCAGGAAATGCGCCAGGTTCTCCTTGATAGAGCGGGAGAATTTTTTTTCTTGGTTCTCCTCGTTGCTTGCGCTCTGACTGGTGGCCAGCAGTGCCTGGATTTCCTGGAGGTTGTTGACCCGAGTGAGGTCTTCGATGTTCATGTCCAGGTGAGGAAAACGCGATTTCAGGTTCGCGATGAGCTCGAGCTTGATGAGCGAGTCGAGCATCAAATCCTCGTTAAAGCGGGAGGTGAGCTGGAGTTTATCTTCGCTGATACCGGTGTAATTAATGATCTCTGTCTTGAGCCAGTGCACCTCATCGCGCAACTTTTCTTGGGGAGCTGTCACTTTGTATTTCGAGATGATCTGGTTGAGCTCGCGCACGGAGTTGGCGTTGAGGAGTGCTGTCATGTCGGAGACTTCAGCTTTAAATTTTTCAGAGAGGATTGAAAGCAGCTCGAGTTTCGTCATCGAGTCTAGATAGAGGTCACTGTCAAAGCGCGCGTCGATCTTGATCTCCGACACTTTAAAGCCCGTGAGCAGAGAGATCTCACTGAGGATGAGCTGCGTGGAAGGATCCACACTTGACTGTGGCTCTTCCACTTTGGTGATGCCCTCGATGCGAAAAAACTGCGCCAGAACCTCCTCCGTGTCCAGAGTGATGAGGCGACGGGCCTGGGCTTCTTCTGCGGATGAAAGCAGCGAGGCCTCTGCTAGAAGCTGCTGCTGTTTTTCGATGAAGCCCTTAATGATTTTATTTTCTTTCTCGGCGGCAGTGGTGATCAGTACTCCAGCCGGGGAGGAGAGCGTCTCGTGGAAGCGAAGCTCGATGCCCAAGGCCCACAGGGGCATGAGGAAAACTCTCAGGTCTCTTGAGGCATCAAGGCTCAGGCAGATATGGTTGTGTTCAATGATGTCTTGAGTCAGTTTGGTGAGTACACTCTTGGGACCCACTTCAATGAAGAGCTTCACGCTCTTAGCTTCAAGGACCCGGATGGAATGGATCCAATCCACACTGTGAGTGAGCTGGCGGGAAAGATTTTCTACCACCTGCGCCGTCGAGGTGTACTGCGCCCCGGGGTCACAGGCGACGACGTGCTTGGCGGCTTTTTTGGGAGTGCGAAGATAGTCGCGCAAAAAGTGCTTAAATTTTTTCTCTGCTGGGGCCATGAGCTCGGAGTGAAAGGCTGCGGATGCACTCAAAAGCGTTGAGCGGATCTGGTGACTCTGACAGAGCTCAGAGAGTTTCAGGATGTTCTCTGCCGTGGAGGAGTAAACGATCTGCGAGGGTGAATTAATATTGGCCAGCCAAGCTTGC
>JAJTIF010000256.1 GCA_021299675.1 Pseudomonadota bacterium
GGCCACTCTTTTTGCTTCTTTGACCAAGGCCATTTTTGGGGATGGAACACTTCCCAAAGATAAAATTCTCATTGGTGCAGCCCTGGGTGTGCTCGTGATTATTATTGATTCACTTTTTTTGAAGAAGAAAAAGTTTCGACTCCACTTGATGCCCATCGCGGTTGGTATCTATCTACCGGTCACGCTCGCCACTCCCATGATCCTCGGGGGGTTGGTGCAGTATTTTGTGCAAAAGAAGAAAGGCGTCATCGATGAAGGAAAAGATCAGGGAATTCTTTTTAGCTCAGGACTAGTGGCGGGAGAATCACTCATGGGTGTGGCCATTGCCCTATTAATCACCCTCGGTGTGAACCTGAGCATCACTGGTATTCCAGATACACTGGTCGAAATATTTTCGGTGGCAGGGATGCTGGGTTTAACCCTGATGCTGAGAAAAAAGGCCATGCTCTAACCCTGCGGCACCAACACAATCTCATCCGTGCGATACCCCATCGCACGGATCTCTTCGATCATCTTCTCCACGCTCTCGCGGCTGAGCTTTTTCTCGCGAGTCATGATCCACAGATAGGCCTGATCCGGCACGCCGATCGCGGTCCACTCATAATTTTTACCCAAAGCGATCACGAGGAAGTGAAACTTTAATGGCCAAAAGGGCGACACCTTCCAGTGAGCATTGGTCTTTGAATTATAGATCCAGCCTTTCTGGGGCACGGATTTCAACTCTCCCGTCAGCGAGTCTAAGTTGTAAGTGAATGAGATATCGATTCTTTCTTCTTTCTCGTTCCAAGAGTAGTTTTCAACCCCGTTATGCACCCCCTTCTCAAAGGGCGTGAAGCGGCCGGCCTGCACATACCAGGTCCCCATGAAGCGGTCGCGGTCCACAAACTCCACAGTTTTTTTATAAGAATTGGTCGAGCAGCCCATGATCATAAGTAGTGCCAGTGTTAGAATTTTCATAATCCTACTATAGCACAGATCGCTTAGGCGGCTTTTCGACAAGGTTTAGGCACGATGATCAAATCATCGGTGGGAAAGCGGCGTTTGCACTCGCTCGGGTCTTTCATGATGATGGCTTTCTTGAAGGCTTCATCCATCTTAAGCCACTTCTCGGATATATCCTGAGGAGCATTCAGCTCTTGCATGGCCCGCTTCAGGATAAATTCACGCTGCTGCCACATCTCCTCGTTGATAAAGATATGCGGATGAGCATCTGTCGCGTGACGTCCTGAGTAGCGCTTAGGGCCTCCGAAGAGCCCCAGCATGAAGTCCGTTTGTTGCGAAGTAATGAATTCCTGAGGAACCACCTTAAACACTTCCCCGAGCCACGGGTCTTGGTAGGCCAGCTCATAAAAGCGCGCTGTGATCTTATAAATCCGATCCTCAAGTTCAGTGTCTGTGTAGTTTTTACTCATATTTGTTCTTATCGCCATTTTTTCGAGTCTGCTGCAGCTGATCTTTGTCAGACTGAAGAGTTTTCTGTACAAGTGTCGTCTAGTTCCCCTAAGCCATCTAAATCTCTATAAAGTTAGTAACGGAGGTCTTATTTATGAAAAAATTCTTAATCGCTAGCCTGCTCTCTATTGTCTCACTCGTGGCCTGTGCCTCATCGAGCACAACTGTACGCACGGTGGATTTCGTAGATCTCAACCAGTACACCGGCACATGGTATGAGATTGAAAAGTTCCAAAACTCTTTCCAGAAAGGCTGCCTTGCCACCAAAGCTGAGTACTCTCTTCGCCGTGACGGCAAAGTGGGCGTGAAGAACACCTGTAAGACAGCTAAGGGCGAAAACATCGCGAACGCTATCGCCAGCGTGGCCGATAAGAAAACCAACTCCAAGCTGAAAGTCAGCTTCGTGCCTTTCTTTAACCGTTTTGGCCTTTTCGCCGGTGATTACTGGATCCTAGATCTCGCTTCTGATTACTCTTACGTATTGGTGGGAGCTCCTAACCGCAAATTTCTTTGGATCCTCTCTCGCACACCAGAGCTTGATGCCAACATCATCGAAAGCCTCAAAGCGGTGGCCCGCCGTGAAGGTTTTGACGTAGAAAAATTGACCGTGACCCCAACTTGGAAAAACTAGTTGTCAGAAGTCAGAATTTAAAATAAATGAAGGGCCATGAAACAATCCTTAAGCATGGCCCTTGCATTGATCGGTTCCGCCTCTCTTGCAAAAGCCTTTGAAACCATCGAAAAAGACTTGAGCCTCTCGGCCGAAGTTAAATCTACTCTGCAAAAGCTGGTAGAAAAGCAATGCTCGGACTGGCTCCAGTCGGTTGAGATTAGAAAAAAACCATAATCTTTTCACACCCCCCCTGCACGGCTATCTCGATTGTTCTATGGTGCTCGCATGCTTATCATTCTTGCGCTTTTGCTCCAGCTTTCAACTTCTTTGCACGCAGCTGAGGAGAAGTTCATTTGTTCTGCTCTCGTGGGACGCAGCTTCTACCAGGAATTAAAGCCCCTGGCCGTGACAGACAAAACTAAACACTGCTCCCTTTCTTGCTACCTGGCCCTGCGCTGCGGGGGTCTTGAAAGTTTCCATGTCGGTTTAGTCAAAGAGCTGTTGGATGTTCTGGGCGCCGGTCAGGCAGAATGGGCGGATCTCAGGGCCAATCAACAGGGCATCACCTTTGCCCTTTCCGGACGCGCGCGCTCCAGGACCCAGTGCCTGCGCGAATGCAAAGCAATCTACGATTAAGTCAGATGAGTTTGATAGAGAGAGAAGTATGCCTCATGGGGATTCTCCATCTTATGCAACCACGGGTGGGCCATGTCGATGAGCGAGCGGATGCCAGCGCCGCGGGCGACGATCTGAAAGCGATGAATGTCAGATAAGTTTTGCAGCTGCCCCATGGTCCAGCGGATGTGGTCCAGGGTTCCGTAGTCATAAATGAAATAGCAGTCCCCCAAAGGGAGCTCGTAGGAGGAGCTGGCCAGATCCGCAGCAATCAGACGTGCTTTTTCACAATGGAGCTTCTCAAACACACGGTTGCCTTCATCCACTCTCTGCTTCACGATCTCCACACCCGTGTAGAAAGCCAGAGGAAGCTTCTCTTGCATGACAATCCCTAAGCGCCCGTAGCCAGCCCCCAGATCCACCACGTGCCCACTCTGATCCTTCACACACTCACACATCCAGGCCAACTCCTGATAGGGAGTCAGGAGTGTTTGGGGGTGCAGTCCCACCCAGCTTTGTGCTTCATGCAGGCTTTTGCCCCAGCTCGTTACATCCCCCATCGGCATGAGCGCCCGTGCTTTACTCAACAGATCAAGTTCGATCTGGTTGACCTCCAGGCCCAAAGCCTCATCCGTGCGCTGGCACTCTTGTGTGCTTAAGCTTTCAAAAAAAGAAGGGTCTTCAAAAATATGCATGATCCCTTTATAGGGTCAAAATGCACCTCTTGTCATGACTGAGCACATGCGGCAAAGTGAGCGCCTCGGAGTTTTATGGAAGCCTCAAAAAAAGATAAATACTTTGCCACGCCACTCGAGCGCATTCAGCCCTTTAACTTCAATGCAGAGGTGGCTGAGGTCTTCGACGACATGGTCACTCGCTCCGTTCCCCTTTACCGGGAAAACCAACAACTCACCGTCGACCTGCTGGCCCGCCTTCTCATGAAAGGCGACACCGTTTATGACCTGGGTTGCTCCACGGGGTCAGCTCTGGTGCAGATTGGTGGCGCCCTCAAAGAGATGGATCTCAAACTGATAGGCCTCGATACCTCAATTCCAATGGTCGAGAAGGCCACCCTCAAGATGAAAGCCTTCGGCCTTAAACGCGCCCACATTGACCTGGCTGACATCACGAAAGTTGAGCTTGGGCCCTGTGGCGCCGTGGTGATGAACTACACTCTGCAATTTCTGCCCAAAGCGGAACGCCTCCCACTCTTAAAAAAAATCTACGCCGCCCTACGTCCCGGCGGTGTCTTGATCCTGGCCGAAAAAGTCCAGGCGGACTCGGATGAGCTGCAAGACCTGGTGACAGATATCTACTACGACTTCAAAGGCCACAACGGCTACTCTCAGCTTGAGATCTCCCAGAAGCGCGAGGCCCTGGAGAACGTGCTGATCCCGCTTAGGCCTTCTGAGCAAACAGAAACCCTCAAACAGGCGGGCTTTGGCCCGGTAGAAATGCTCTTAAGATGGGGGCCATTTGCCACTTATCTTGCTATAAAGCGGGCATGAGGTTTCAACTTCCTAAAAATCTTCAGCTTATTCACGACGAGCGTCTTTCGCACTTGATGCAATCAAAGCAGGGTGAGCTTCTCAAAAGCATGATGACCGGCGACCACTCGCGGGAGATGGCGCTTAAACTCAAACCCTGGCGCAAAGGCCCCTTCACCCTGCCGGAGTTCACCATCGATAGCGAATGGGTGAGCGAAAAAAAGTGGCAGCGTCTGGCGCCCCATCTGGGTCGCATTGATGGACGAGATTTTCTCGACATCGGTTGTGGCAATGGCTTCTATATGCGAAA
>JAJTIF010000210.1 GCA_021299675.1 Pseudomonadota bacterium
ACCGGCACTCGCCGGACAGCGATCCTCAGAACTCTGATTGAAGATCTATCTGGTATCACTTGTAGTGGTGGCCAAGGCCCAACAAGTGGAGGTGATGTCCGGGATCCGCTTAAAGAGATCTACGACAACAACACCATTCCCTTTATCCTCTTGGGTCTTCCTCGTAACCTTGTGCCACGGGTAACGGGCTTCAGAAACCCGTTTTGTGAGAGAGATCTCAACAACTGGAACTCAGAGTTTCCTAACAATCCTTTACCTAATGACTTGAGCGCCGTTGAACGTCGTTTCAATGAATGGATCTCAGATGCCAAGGATCTGGTGGCCAATGAAATGATCATTGTGACTCAACCCGATGCTTTGGGGATTCTATCTCTCGCCTTCGAGCGCACTGGAAATAGCAATAAGGTTGCTCCAAAAGTAGCTCTCGATGAAATCATTGCCTTTCTTAAATCCAATCAACCGCAGTTTGCTCCCACGACATTTTCACGTCTCTACACGGATACAATCTCGCGCCTAGAGATCATCCAAGAAGAGCTTAATAAGATGCTCGTTTCTGGGTCAGCGATTGATCCTCAAGAGATCCTCAAAACAATTTCAGACACCGCTGACCTGCAATACGGCACCATCGTCTTATCGTCGCGTCTGGAGATGATCGTGCGCCTGGCGCTGGATGAGTACCTGCAGAATAATCGCAACGAAGACCCGAAGCTTGCGATGCAGTTTTTTGCGGCAGAAAATTATCTCGAAGTGCTTCGCAAAGTGATGGGGCATGCAAGTGATGAAACCATGATGGAAGACATCCGCGGGGCCTCGCGCGGGGCACTCTCCAATATGAAAAACTTCTCGAGCATCTTCGCTCTGCAGATTAACCGCATCCTTGAGAGCAACGATAAAGCACTTAAAACGCTTACTGACCCGGTCAGGCTTCGCACGGTGAAAGAAAACCACAACCGCTTCTGTCTGCTCTTAACCTCGATGCCGGAGCTGAACCGCTCGATCAAGTTCAACTTGTGCGAAGGCGCGCAGATGAAGAGCTACATCCGCGGCGGCCCAGAGTCACGTTTGGTTGACCGCGCTTACCTCGAGTCGGACTTCACCAGCCGTCAGTGCGAGTACCGCAACTTTATCCAGAAATCTAAAATCTTTCGCGAGTGGCGGATTAAGCTTTAGCCTCTTCCGCCTTGTGCGCTTCCACGATCATGGCACACAGATCTCCCACCGTTGATTTTCGAAGCTTCGCTGCTGGCACGCGATCCGGCAGGATCTCAGGCAGTTTATTCGTGAGTTTTTCTGTGAGCACGGGATTCTTGTTGGCGGCCAGTTCATCCACGCGATCAATCGGTGTGAAGTGAGGCACGGTTCTGAGCACCTCAGGGTTGGTGTTGATGAGATCGAGAATCTGTCCCACGACGCCTGCAAACTGATCAAGCTCACTTTTCGAGTAGGTCTCAGTCGGCTCAATCATGAGTCCATAGGGCTCAGGGAAGGCGACGGTTGGGGCGTGGAAGCCGAAATCCAAGAAGAGCTTACCAATACGTCCAATTGATTGTGCTTTGGTCACGCCGGCACTTTCAATCTTCGCAAAAGTTTCTGGACTTAGAGTTAGGATGAACTCGTGCATGCGTGGGTTGCTGGCTGATTGAGCTGGAAGTGTAGGGTACTTGGGACTAAGAAGTGAGTAGAGGTAGCGCGCGGAAAGCACGGCTACAGAACTCATCATCTGCACACCCTCGCTGCCCAGTGCTTTAATATAAGTGTAGGCACGGACTTTGTGAGCGAAGTTTCCAAAGTGGCGGTGAAACGAACCACAGGAGTGTTTGGGACGGAAGTAAGTAAACGATCCATCCGCAAGCTTGTCAACTTGAATCCCCGGCAAGAAATCTTTCAAGCGATGAGACACAGCCACGATCGCATCTCCTGGACCGCCGCCGCCGTGGGGGATCGTCCAGGTCTTGTGCATATTATTGTGAACAGCGTCCACACCGATGCTGTTGAGGTTCACGATGCCAGCGACCGCGTTCATGTTGGCGCCGTCCATGTACACAAGGCCTCCGGCCGCGTGGATGAGTTCGGCCATCTCTTTAAAACCAGTCTCAAAGATACCGGCGGTGTTGGGGCTGGTGACCATGACACCGGCGATGGTGTGACCTTCAGACTTTAAAAATTCTTTGATCTGATCCAGGTTCATCTCTCCGGCCGCGGTGGCTTCGATGATCTTGATGTCATAGCCTGCCACGGTCGCTGTAGCGGGGTTTGTCCCGTGAGCTGAGCGTGGGATCAGGAGCACCTTACGAGTGTCTTGTTGACCGTGGTGACGGTGGTAGGCCTGGAACATTTTAAGTCCTACCAGCTCTCCCTGAGCACCCGCTACGGGCTGAGTGGTGACAGCCGGAAGACCGGTGATGGCTTTGATCATCTCTTGGGTTTCATAGATGACTTCGAGGTTACCTTGGATGTCTGAAAGTGGAGCTTGCGGATGCAGATCCGTGAAGCCTTTGAGGCCAGCGGCGTAGTCGTTGATGTGAGGGTTGTACTTCATGGTACATGAGCCCAGAGGATAAATGCCATCATCAGGTGAGAGGTTCTGGCCGCCCAAGCGCGTGTAGTAGTTCACCACGTCGCGGTCTTCAAGGTGCGGGATCTCAGGACTATCGGTGCGCAGAAGTTTTGCCTCGACCGCTTTGAGCGTTTGCGCTGTCTCGCTTGTTCCAAAAGTCTTATGGAAGAAACCGATAAGATTGTTGATTTCGGTTTCTGTCACGATGTCTGTGACTGCTAAGAGCAGGAGATTTCCGTCGACGCCTTTAAAGCGGCCGGTGATGTCACTACCGGCGTGCAGACCCGCGGCGGCTGCCTTGGTGAGAAACTCGAGAGTCGGGATGGGTAGTTTGAGAGTCACTTCATTCCAGCTCTGTGCCTCCGGGAAAGCCAGAGTCACGCCTTCACCTTTGGTGATTTCACTCACCACACGACGAATGTTGTTGTGTCCAAAGAGAGCGGCGTCGGTGAAGCCTTTATTACCCTTAGCCAGCATACAAGCGCCGGCCAGAGAAGCAATGAAGCTTTGATTCGAACAAATATTTGA
>JAJTIF010000388.1 GCA_021299675.1 Pseudomonadota bacterium
AAAATATTTCATCCCTAAATCTTATAATGATAAAAAAAAATCTCAAGTGGCGATTAGTTCCTAGTTGAGACAAGCGCTCGGATGAGCCTCGCAGAACTGTGCACTCTTCACTCTCTTCAATTGCAGCCTCTCACCATCACTCTCTCGCATGATTCCCATGGCATGCAAGACTCGGGGTTGAGTAAAATCAACATATGTTAATTTCCCGTCACCGCTTACCATAAGTTTAGAGTGAGCTTTTGTTAGATAGCGAGGATGAGCCCCGGCACAGTCCCATTGTTGACTCTTGTAGAAGTTCGAGGTGAAGTGGATCTTGGTAATTGCTCTTAAGGTTTTTCAGCAGCACACTCTTGCGGGTCAGCCCCTGATGCAATCGCTGGAGAAGACCTACTACAGAGAAGTAGCACTGTCTGATAGGACGGCTTTCGGCGCTCTCCTAGAGAAGAGAGCGCATTGCTTACTAGTTCTTGGATTGAGTTGCCTGTGTTGAGTTATGCGAGAGAGCGAGGGACTGGACCTCGAGTTTTATTTTTTTCTTCTCCCCGAACAAGCGCTCAAGCCCCTCATCGATCGTGATCTGCGGCTTCCATCCTAAATCCTTTTCTGCTCGCTCGTGGGAGAACCAGTGATCGGTCCCCATATTAAGCGCCACAAATCTTGTGATTGGGGGTTCGGGAGAAAAGATTCCGAGGATGGTCCAGAGTTTCTCAAACATCCATCCTAAAAACTGTGCCATTCCGAGTGAGACACTCGCCTGGGGGGGGTCGATCTCGGCGTACTTCAAAACTTTTTCAATGAAATCCCACAGCCGCACTGGCCCCTGTCCAAGGAAATAAGCTCGCCCCGCTGCCACGGCTTCTCCCTCCAGAGCATGCATCGCCAGCACGTGGGCTCGAGCGGCTTCTTCCACATAAATAACATCGACTTGGTTATCGCCGTTTCCGATCATCTTGAGTTTCCCTACCCGCGCTTGATTGATCACACGCGGGAGAAGGTTCAGGTCACCTGAGCCCCACACCAAATGGGGTCTCAGGCTCACGGTTTTCATCTCTACACTATTAGCTTCTAAGACCATTTTCTCGGCGATCGCTTTAGTGCGTGGGTAGTGGCCCAAATGCACATCGGGGTATGGGAGCGTTTCATCGGCACCCGCGTGGCCACCACGACCGAACACAGAGCTCGGAGATCCGGTGTAGATGAAGCGCTTCACGCCCATGCGTTTTGAGACTTCTAAAAGATTTTGAGTACCCGTGATGTTAATGGCATCAAAGACTTCCTTGCGGCCCCACATACCCACTAAAGAAGCCACGTGGAAAACCACATCGAAGCCTTCTCGCAGCACGCGCTCGACGTCCTCGAGCTTGGTGATATCTCCTTGCATGGTGGGCACAGCAAGGTCTTCCAGATGGGTGTACTTGTGGCGAGACATGTTGGTGATCATGTAGCTGGGATTTTTTAGCAGCTCTTTAATGATCCAGGTGCCAAGGAAACCACCGCCACCGGTGACAAGAATTTTCATACTCTGCCTTTTGCCCACTCGCTCAAAGCGATGCGATCGATCTTTATGTTATGTCTCACGTCCACCGGAAAAGCGGGATGAGAGAGAATCACTTTCATCGGGTGTGAAAGTGTATGGTTGATTTTTTCGAGATCAGCTTTCACCTGATCGAACTTAAACCCATTCTTCAGCTCCACCACCAGGCCGGCGTCACCCTGAAAAGAGATGAGAGCACTGCGCTTAATTGCCGGGTGCACGTTAAAAAGTCCTTCTACCTGAATGCTGTAGAGAGGTCCTGTTGGGGTTGGCACCACATGTGTCTTGCGGCCACAGAACCACACACGGCCTTGCGCATCTGTGTAACCCACATCGCCCATGCGGTGGATGAGCCCTGCGGGCGTTTGAATCTTGGCGAGTCTTGTCGCCTCTTCACGCTCGAAATAGCCTGGGGTCACCGTCGGACCCAAAACTGCGATCTCCCCGATGCTCCCTTGCGGCAGCTCCTGGCCTTGATCGTCCAGAATAAAAATCTTATTGTCCCCTGTGGGGCGACCGACACACACACCCTGACCTTGCTTAGTTTTCTCCCACGTTTCACTCAAAACTTCTTGGCCACTAAAGAGACTCACGGGCAGACACTCAGTGGCCCCGTAGGGAGTGTAGGTGGTGCCCTTAGGAAGGATCTCTTTCCACAGGTCATGGATTTCGCCGCGCACGGGAGCCCCGAACATGACCACGTACTTGAGATCCGGCAGCGTGATGCTGTTTGCTTTACAGTACTCACCCACCCGCTCCCAGATGGCAGGACTGCCGGCCGCGAAAGTAATTCTTTTTTCTTTCAGTGTGCGCGCGATCTTGAGAGGATCACATGCGGCCGGTTTGGTGGGATCCATGTCTGGGATGATGCTCGTCATGCCCATGGCCAAAGTAAAAAGAGCAAAAAGCGGAAAGCCCGGCAGATCGAGATCAGCGGGCGTGAGGTTAAACATCTCTTGCAGCATGCGCGTTTGTGACACCAGGATCCCGTGCGTGGTGATCACTCCCTTGGGAGTACCGGTGCCCCCGGAGGTGAAGAGAATCGCCGCAGGGTCAGACTCCTGCATAGTCTCGACCTTGAATTCCAGCGACTCCCTCTCAAGATCTTTGAGCAGTTCGGGAGCGAGCATGAAATTCTTCTCCACCGAATAGCTCCACTTAAGGCTTTTGAAACTTTTTCTAAACACACGCTTTAAGACGTGCACCACATTCACACCAATCAGTCCCGAAGGTTTTACTTCCTCAATCGCCCGCAAGAGGTTCTTGCGGCCCATACCGGGGTCGATCATGACTGGGATGACACCCATCTTAAAGAGCGCGAAGACGATGACGGAAAAATCCAGACAGGGCCGGATAAAGAGCACAACCCGCTCCCCTCTTTTTACGCCCGCAATATGCAGCCGGGAAGCAATCCGCTGAGAGCGTTCTTCAAATTCTCTGAAAGTATAAAAAGGATAGTCGTAGTGCTTCATCAAGGGACTGGCGATCATGACCGAGGGTTTGTCGGGATGCAGGCGCGCCTTCTCTTGGATAAGCTCCGCGATGTTCACAAGCCTGTTTTCCCGATAAATTCAACCATGCTCTCGATAGCTTTTTTGGGAGCGTCCTCGAGCACATAGTGACCTGCATCGGCGATCCAGTGAGCCTCGGCGTCGGGATAGATAGCGACCCACTTCTCAAAAAAACTCTGGTTGAAACAAAAATCCAGTCCACCCCAGACGATGAGCTTTGGGACTTTGAGCTTTGGCAAATTGTCTTCGATGGTCTTAAGTGTCTTCCAGCTCGGATGAGTTTCACTCATGGGGATGTCTTGCACGAAGCGCGAAACAGCGATGCGGTTTTTCCAGGAATCATAAGGCGCCAGGTAAGCTTTCTTCACATTGGCCGGCAGACGTTTTTTTGTGGTCATAAAAGTTGCAGGCCACGCAAACCCATTCAGTCCTCGCACCAAAAACTCTCCCACTGGGCCAGCTTTACAAAGGGCGATACGCTTTGGAATATCCGTAGAAGTAAAAGCGGCGGTATTCAAAATAATGATGCGTTTAATGAGATGCGGAAATCTCGTCGCCAGACCCATGCCGATGGCGCCACCCCAGTCGTGCACCACCAGAGTGATATCTTTGAGTTCTAAAAACTGCACCAAACGTGTGAGGTTTTGTATGTGGTTTTCTAGGGTGTACTGGTAGTCTTGCGGCTTGTCTGAGAAACCGCAACCCATATGATCGGGCACCACACAACGAAAGTGTCCACTGAAGGCACTGATAAGATGGCGATAATAAAACGACCAAGTGGGATTGCCGTGGACCATCAGCATCGCAGGGCCCTGGCCCTCGTCCACGTAATTAAGGTTCAATCCATTCAGACCTAAAAAATGATGCTTCCAGGGATAGAGTTCTTTTGAAACAGTCTGCATTTATATCTCCATGGAAAGCATACTTGAGGTAAGACCGGAACCGATCCCGGTGAAGGCGACCTGATCACCTCGACTAAAAAAGTTCGACTCCATCGCGCGCATGAAGGTCAAGGGGAGCGCGGCGGAGCCGGTGTTGCCAAAATCAGGATAGGTTAAAAAATCAGGAAGCTCACTGATCTGCAGGGCTTCTTGAAAGCCTCTGCGGTGAGTGGAGCCCACTTGGTGCGCGATGATTTTTTGAGGGCGTGAGAAATTTGATAGGTACTCATCAAAGG
>JAJTIF010000084.1 GCA_021299675.1 Pseudomonadota bacterium
AAGAGCGTGGTATCACCATTCGTGCCAAGAACTGTGCCTTCCGTTGGAACGATACCAAGATCAACCTCCTCGATACTCCCGGCCACGCCGACTTCGGTGGTGAGGTTGAGCGTTCTTTGATGATGGTGGATGGGGTTCTTCTTCTCGTGGATGCTTCTGAAGGGCCACTTCCACAAACTCGCTTCGTTCTCACGAAGGCGCTTGAGCGCGATATTAAGATTGGTGTGTTCATTAATAAAGTCGACCGTGCCGACGAACGTATCGATGAAGTCAGAAGTGAAGTGGAAGATCTTCTCCTTGAGATCGTAGCGCAAATTGATAAAGACGTGGATCTAGATATTCCATTCTACTACGGCTCAGGTCGTAACGGTTATGCGTCTATGGACAAGAATCGCCGCGAAGGGGATATGAAGCCTCTCTTGGATTTCTTCACCAGCGATTACTACCCAACTCCCAAGCTCGATAAAGCGGGCCCACTCCAGCTTCTCGTTACGAACCTTTCTTACTCCAATTACCTCGGAGCTTTGATGGTCGGTCGTATCCAGCGCGGGACGATACTTGCTAACAAACAAGCGATGTGGGTCGGACGTGAAGGGACAAAACCTAAAGCATTCAAGATCACAGGAGTACAAATCTTTGAAGGTTTGGGTATGGCTTCTGTAGATAGTGCCGAAGCCGGCGAGATTGTGATTATCTCAGGTTTCGAGAATGGTGACATCGGTGACACCATCACGGACGTGAACACTCCAGAAGCACTTCCACGCATCGAGGTGGAACCTCCAACGGTCTCGGTCCAGGTTTCAGTTTCAACTTCTCCTATGTCTGGTCGCGAAGGGGAGTACCTCACCAGCCGTAGACTTGAAGAGTTCCTGCTTGAAGCCGTTCGTAAGAACGTTTCCTTGAAGTTTGAGCCGACCGAAGATCCAAAAGTTTTCATTCTCAAGGCCCGTGGTGAACTTCAGGTGGCTGTTGTTTTCGAAGAAATTCGCCGTCAAGGCTTCGAGCTTATGATTGCTCGCCCACAAGTTATTACCAAAGAGATCGATGGTGTGCTTCACGAGCCGTTTGAGAAGTCCGTTCTCGACGTTCCCAACGACGCGACCGGCGTGATCACTGAAAAACTGGCGACTCGTAAGGGCATGTTGACCAATATGATGAACTACGGTGACGGAAGAACTCGTATGGAGTTTGAGATTCCTTCACGGGGACTCATTGGCTATCGCTCAATCTTTTTGACAGACACCAAGGGTCAGGGCTTGATGAGCTCTTACTTCATCGGCTATCGCCCTCACGTGGGCAAAATGCTCTCACGCACCAACGGTGCACTCATCTCCGATCGTGCAGGTAAGTCGACTCCTTATGCGCTATTTAACCTACTTGCCTCCGGCAAGCAGTTTCTCAAGCCTACGGAAGAAGTGTACGAAGGAATGGTTGTGGGTGAGCACACGCGCCCCAATGACCTCGTGATCAACGTCTGCCGCGAAAAACATCTCTCCTCAGTGAGAACGGCCGGTAAAGACGAAAACATCATCCTTCCTCCTATCCCAAACCGCACTCTTGAGTGGGCACTGGACTGGATTGATGAGGACGAGTGGGTGGAAGTGACCCCAAAAAATATCCGTATCCGCAAGAAAGAACTGAGCGGAAACAAGCGGACCGTCGTTAGATAATATTTCTCAAGTTTTAGCCCTCCTGCGCCGATAGGTCGGACAGGAGGGTCCTATGAAAATCATCTCATTCATTTTTGCTCTGGTTTGCGCGACGGCAGCTTACGCTAAAACTGATGTGGGTGATTTTAATCGTGCCATTCTGGAAGGGATTAAAGCAGAGACAAAGTCAGAGGGCGACAGCTTTCGCGTCCCATCCCGAGCTCCAGCTTCAGTAGAAGTGAGCTCCATCGATAAAATTGAAAATCAGAAAAAATCAGTAGATAAGATTGAAAAAAATTACAAGCAAGTTGGGCAGCCACAGTGGTAGCTGCCCGAAGCCTTCTTACTTAATAAACTTCATTAAGAAATCACTAGGTAGTGGAAAAAATGTTGTCGTATTTCCACCGTTGCTCGCGATCTCTCTCATGGTCTCAAGATAGCGAAGCGTAATCCCTTCTTTCTGGGAACTCAGCACCGCTGCTGCCTCGGAGAGCTTCTGAGAGGCGAGAAGTTCACCCTCTGCTGAAATGATCTTGGCACGCTTTTCACGTTCAGCCTCAGCCTGCTTCGCCATCGCTCTCTGCATTTCAACCGGTAGATCAATCGCTTTCACCTCTACGTTTGTGACCTTGATTCCCCAAGGCTCTGTGAGTTCATCCAGGATCTCCTGGAGTCTGACGTTGATCTTATCCCGTTGAGCAAGAATTTCATCCAACTCATACTGTCCAATCACTGAGCGCAGAGTGGTTTGCGCAATCTGGCCTGTGGCGTGGTAGTAGTTTTCAACACTGATGATGGCCCGATCGGGAGAGGACACTTTAAAGTACACAACCCCGTTTACTTTGAGTGTTACGTTGTCTTTTGAGATGATGTCCTGCCCTGGCACGTCCATCGTCACGAGACGCAGGTCTACTTTGATCATTTTTTCAACCATAGGAACGAGGATGATCAATCCTGGACCTCTGACACCTGAGAATTTACCTAGTCTAAGCACGACACCGCGTTCGTACTCATCAAGAATTTTCACCGAGCTTACTAATAATCCCCCGACGATGAATAAAAAGGGGAGAAAGCTCACAATCGTTTCCATATATACTCCTTTGCCCCAGAGGGGCTAGATGATCTCTAAGATAAATGTGTCTTGGCTTTTTTGTTCCACTCTTACTTTTTCACCCAGGGCTAGCTGTTTTCTCGAGCGAGCCTTCCAGATTTCTCCGCCGACTTTCACTTGGTAGAGGAAGAATTCACCTTCTCTATCGAGTTCTTTAAGAATTTCAGCCGACTGATTATGATGTTTGTAAAACTCCACCTTGGGAGTCTTGCGAAGAAAGATATAGGTCACAATCGCAATTGCGGTCGCCACGCCCAGAAGAGTTGAGTAGATGACCGGGTATTGTACCGTGAGGAAACTATTTTCGTGTCTGAATAAGAAGAGGGAACCTCCTGTTAAGCACGCCAGACCGGAGAGTGCCAGTAAGCCATAACTGGTCACGAAGACTTCCAGAATAAGCAGGACAATTCCGGCGACCATGAGGAGGATGGCGCCCACATTGAGTGGGAGAACCTGGAAGGCTAAGCCTGCGAGCAGCAGGCAGAGCGCTCCAATCCCGCCTGCGACTAAGCCGCCGGGGGTCTGAAATTCAAAATACAGCAGGGCAGCTCCTAAAATAAAGAGGATGTAAGCAGTCGTGGGATCAGCAACAATATTGAGGATACGAAGACCGATATCCATCGTGCGCTCTTCCGTTTCAATAACAGCGGCAAATTGAATGAGTCTTTTTTTACCCTTGATCGTGATCACTCGTCCCTGATAGAGCGCTCTAATGTCATCCAGGTTTGAGGTAATCCCATCAACGATCCCAAGCTTAAGCGCCTCTTGGGCAGGATAAGAAGCAGCGGAGCTGATCATTTTTGAGAAAGCCTGAGCATTGCGGCCTCGGGTTAAGGAGAGCGACTCTACGAGAGCCGTGAGGTCGTTGACGGCTTTATTTCGGCCATCGCTCTCTTTGATATCCTCACCCAAGCCTACTGGCGTGGCTGCACCAATATTGGTTCCTCGGTTCATGACAAGGCCGTGAGCGGCGCTGGCGATGATGGCTCCGGCGCTGGTGGCGGAGGCACCTTCAGGGGTGACCCAGATGATCACGGGGTGGTCCGATTCGCCGATGTTAGTGATCATGCTTTTTGTCGTACTGACCAGCCCACCTGGAGTATTTACTTTTACGATGAATAGGCTAGAGTCATCTGAGGCTGGACGAGCCAGTTCAACTTTAAGATAATTGGCAATCGCCGGATTAATGGTGGCGTCGATTTTCAAAACGATGAGCTTGGCAACGTTGTAGGGAGTAACCTCCTCACTCGTTTTGACGGAGGAAGTTTCCGCTATAACGGATGGAAGCCAGAGAGTAAAAAGTGTCATCATGAGTATTAATTTATTCATGGGCAAAGCATACTTCTCCCTATAAGGAGAGTAAA
>JAJTIF010000253.1 GCA_021299675.1 Pseudomonadota bacterium
GACGCAGAGATCCTTCATCGGTTCCGAGGCGCGCGGCCATGGCGGGCAGGTACCAGACCGGCTCGATCGCCACTTTTGTGACTTTCACATCTTTGTTGGCCAGCACCACTTTCCCGTCCATCTTCAAGCGACCCTTGTCAATCGCCTCGTGAATCTCATGCAACTGCAGGTGCGCTTGCGTGACAGCGATCGAGGGACGAATGTCATAACCCTTCTCGAAGAGATCTTTAAAATGAATCTGAGGATCCAGACCCCAGGGGTCAAGGGAGACAATTTTTGTCGAGTCATTCCACGAGGGATAAGGCCCGATCTTGACGGGAGAAAAAGTGTTATTCAAATCCGGCTTGTGGCTGGGCTTGTACTTTCCGCTCGCAATCGAGAGAGCACGAAAGACGGCGTAGGAGCCGGAGTGTGAGCCAATGGCATTACGCGCGCGAGGATTGGTATTACTGGCGACGACCGGACCACGCTTATTAGGATCAGAATTCCCCCAATCCAGCGGGAGCGACTCCGGGTACTTAAGATTTGAGTGGGTCGCGAGAACGATGTGTTCAGAACGTTTCGTGTTTTCCATATGTATCCTTATGACATCCAATTATTATCGTTTTGTTTTTCCCATTTGGAGGTGACCTTCTTCACGTCACTCCAAAAATCCAAGCTATGCACACCGGTGATGTCACCGTGTCCAAACTTCGAGGCATTGATGCCGCCAAACGAGAAAGGCTCCCGTGGCACCGGCACCCCCACGTTCACACCTACCATGCCCGCGCGCGCTTCACGCGTGACACGATCGGCAAGGGCCCCGTTACTCGTGAAGACGGAACAGGCGTTACCGTATTCACTGGTGGCCTGAATCGCGAGTGCTTCCGTGAGGTCTTTACAGCGAATAATCGAGATGATCGGTCCAAAGAGCTCCACCTTGTGGGCTTCGCTTCCGGGTTTCACATGATCGATGATCGTGGGCGCAAGCCAGTTGCCCCCTTCAAGACCCTCGGGGGCTTTGGTTTTACGACCATCTAAAATCAGCTTCGCTCCGGCTTTTTCGGCGCGATCAATGGCAGCGTGCAAAAATTCCACTTGGGCTTTGGTGATGATCGCTCCCATCTCATGCGAGAGACGAAGAGAGCTGGCTCGTTCGACGATTTTTTGAATGTGCTTCTCTACATCTCCCACCGCCAAGAGCACGGAAGCGGCCATGCATCGCTGGCCTGCACAGCCCGTGAAGGAGTCAGAGATCCCCACGCCGGCAAGCTCCGGGTTCGCATCTGGTAAGAGCACAATGTGATTTTTAGCTCCGCCCAGACACAGGGCACGTTTGCCCAGACTTGTCGTGCGGTTGTAGACGAGTTTGGCGATTTTAGTTGAGCCCACAAATCCCACGGCCCGCACGGTCTCAGAGTCGATGACAGTGTTTACCGTGTTTTCTCCTCCGTGCAGAACAGTGAGGAGTCCTGCGGGAAGGCCCGCTTCTTTGAGTGCATTGGCGATCATGATCGAGGTGAGCGGTGTTTTGTCTGAGGGCTTCCAGATGTAGGCGTTCCCAAGACCCAAAGCGATGGGGATAGTCCACATCGGCACCATGGCAGGGAAATTAAATGGTGTGATCGAGGCCACAACGCCCAGAGGTTCACGGCGATATTCACAAGTGACGCCTCTGGAGACTTCAACCTTTCCACCCAGATCAAGGTTTTGCATGGAAAGCGCAAACTCCAAGACCTCAATTCCTTTCATGAGCCCAGCGCGGCCTTCATCAAACGTTTTTCCAGATTCGCTCGCCTTCACATGGGTGATGGCGTCGATGTCTCTGAGGAGAATGTTTCTGAGATCGAAGAGCACTTTCGCGCGCTCTTTCATAGGAGTGCGGGCCCAATCACGTTGCGCCTCTTGCGCTTTGGTGATGGCGATCTTAACTTGCGCGACAGATGGAAGGGATACACTGCCGATTTTGGTGCCGCTGTAGGGAGAGAAAATCTCCTGCACACCAGCCTCGCCTTTCACCCACTCACCACCAATAAAATTGTGTCCCTCAAGGTTTTGAGGAAGCTTCACTTTCATAAATTTCCTTTGAGAAAATGCAAAAGAAAACGGTAGTATAACTACTTGTGACCGACATGGATCAGTGCAGTAGAAATAAAGGATTAAGTTATGGAATTCCTTCACACAATGCTTAGAGTCAAAGATTTAGAGGCTGCACTGAAATTCTGGGAGCTCTTGGGGCTTAAGGTTTTACGCCGCAAAGACTACGAGCAGGGTCGCTTCACGCTGGTTTTTCTGGCCACCCATGAGGGCGCGCCGGAGATTGAACTGACCCATAACTGGGATCAAACAGACGACTACACCTTTGGCCGCAACTTCGGTCACCTGGCCTTTAGTGTCGAGAATATTTATGAGACCTGCGCGCGTTTAGAAAAAAGTGGCATCACCATTTTGCGTCCTCCCCGCGATGGACACATGGCCTTCATCAAATCCCCCGACAATCAATCGGTAGAACTCTTGCAAAAAGGCAACCGTCTCACTCCTCAGGAGCCGTGGCTGAGTCGCGAGAATGTCGGAAGTTGGTGAAATTCCATTATTCATTTTTTTTAACCGCAAATTTACAAAACTTAGAAAAAACGACAATCTCTATCCGCAACTCCGGTCATCCTATAAGTTGCAATATCAAATACTAAGATATACGGTTATTCCAATTGAACTAATTTAGACCAGCGACAGAGGTCAAAGAGACGAATGGAACCAACGAATCTAATTTTTTTACACGGTGGGCCTGGCTTCAATTCAAATCCTGAGGCTCATCTTATGGGTCCCTATCTACAACAATTGGGTCATGAAACTTTTTTCTGGAACGAACCATCAGTACTTCGTCCAGGGCAAGATTTTTTTGATTCTAGTTCACCTTTCCTAGGCAATGTGAAGAGTGCAGAAAAATTTATTTATCAAACTCGAAAAAACCACTCACCTCATTTAGGCAAGATCACAGTTATGGCACACTCGTTTAGTGTGCACTACGTCTACGAAATCCTGACGAAATTTGATACGCAAATTGATGAACTCATACTCTTTGCACCGGCTTTTGATATCCATACGGCGGACCTTAACATCTTCCAGCTGGCGGCGGAAGGACTTAAATCCCAAGGAGTCATAGAAAAAAGCCGTCAACTAACAGAAGCGATCTCTCAGCTTCAGGATGGGTTCGATGATCACAAATACAACTCATTCCTTCTCGCCGCTGAGTATGGATCGCTGTTTACTCACTACTGGAAGAACCAAGAACTCATGCAGAGGTACTTCTCTTTCCTCGGTAACGAATTCTCGTTCGACCTAACTGGGATGCTCCAGTCAAGGCAAGCTATGCCGCAAACGTTTACGATGCTAACGAGAAAGATAGAGATACCCACAAAGATCTATTTCGGATCAGAGGATCCAGTCACCAAGCCCAGCGAACAGCTGAAAAGAGTCGGCGATTATTTTCAAGACCCAGAGATAATAGTTTTAGAGAACTGTCGTCACTTCCCTCACCTAGAACAAATGGAAGAGATTTTTAACTAGTATGAACTATGACTTCACCGAAGGGACACTCATTCTCGCACTCAGACGACTCTACGGCTATTCGCAGATAGAATTTTGTGATTTTCTTGGGTACTCTCAGTCGACGATCTCAAAGATCGAAAACCAAACGCTAAGCCCAGATATCAGCTTTGTCGTATCCATGGCCCGAAAACTCAATATCGACATGAACATCTTCAAACTCGGTTTTATCCCAAAAATCCCGACGTACTTACTTCAGAATAAGAAGAATGCCTTTTTAAATCACTCCTACCTTCGTGATGGTTACTTCCCATCGAAAACAGCCTATTTCTTCTTGGAACTTATCAATCAAAACTTTAAGATCGATGCCTACAGGGCGATCGGAATTCCGAGAGAATACTTCGTCTTCTCTGAGCTCAAGTTTAACCTCTCAATTTTCAAAAACATCCTCGCGCACGTCGAAGAGAAAGATATCATCGAGGTTCTCGAAGCCGCAAAGACAAAGGCGGTGCCGCTGCTAGCAGAGGACAGCTTTAAGGATTGCATTCTTGACCTACACATGGTTAGCATCGGCAACATCCTCCGACAAGAGAACTACTGTGACATCTCTCTTGACTTTAACTTTCCTCCGGGTGATTCCCCCCGTCTCAATGAGTACTACCAACATGTGATTGCCTTCCACATTCTGCAAAACCTTAACATCAACGTTAAAGTCATCAGGGCAAAAAAACACACCGCAGACTTCGTCTTGAGGCTTTATGCAGGTTGAGGATTGGAAGTGGGACCTGTTAGAAGAGATGTCTCGCAGACTAGGTCCTCGCAAGGACATCATCCAGGATATCTTCTCAACCAATTACCAAGATATCTTGGCAAGAAGTTTCTCAGAATCGAAGACTGAGGCCATTGCAAAAAGACTGAAGCTACCTGTTGAAAAGCTAGGCTTAGACCCCATCGACTGGGACGCAGTCGTTTCTGACTACGTTCATAAGGAATACAAGGTGCCAGGGGAGTATGTGTGCTTTGCTGGGACACATATGAGCACGATCCGGAGCTTTATTCAGTTTTTCGAGTCAAGATTCTCCAGCTTTGCGACTCAATCTCTGCTCCAGCGACTAGACATTCATCAGGATGTTTTGCTGAATGATGGAATTAAACTAAATAACAATTACCTAAATAGAATGCTCCACATGATGTCAGAAGATTATGGTTTTGGAAAAGATGATTTTAACGTCATGAGCTTGGTCACCCATCGATTCACTGCCAGAAACAGCGTTCTCAGACTAGTCTCCAGTTGCCGCACAGATAGAGAAATTCTTGAAGTTATGGTTTCGAACGCAACGAGATACGAGTTAAACAATACCTATTCAGTAGAGCATGACGAGGAACACTCGACGATTATCTCTGTTAGTCGCCATCCGGTATTAGCATCAATGATCAATCACAACATGATGAAAGATGAACTGATTCACTTTAAGCTGGCGACGCTAAGAAACATCACTTTTCTCCTTGGCCGAACCCCATTAAAGATCAGTGCCTACGAAGTGTCTTTTCACCATGGGCACCAAATTCTAAAAGTTAAAATAAACAACACACACAAACTAAGCAGCCTTCGGGAGAACACGCCTCACTGAAAAATCAATTCTATCCTCCCACAAGGCACCATATCGTTTCCCCATATCTTTTTTGTACTCACTCAGGTTCTCGACATCGCCCCAAACAAGAATTGAATCGATGCCATTTACAAAGGGTGTAGGTGTAGGCTGCATCGGCACACCATTCACTTCGAGGGGTTTCACTCCCCAGGTCCTAAAAAAAATGTCAGTCCCAACCTTTGGAAGGGCAAACCCCATCATCGTCGAGTAATCAAAAGTCAAATGAGCCAAGTAATGTAGTCCCGTATAGATGTCTTTAAACAAGGGTGATGAGCCGAACCCCTTAAACACAGGATTGATTGTGAGTCCTCCAGAATACGTTATATCTTTATCTCGCAAGAGACGTTCATGAATTATTTTCTCTAACTCCCGCTTCTGGTCAACCAAGAGAAAGTTGCCGAGATCACTTAGAGGAAAATCCGTATTATAGTACTGGCACGTTTTGTAGGAAATTATCTTTGCACAGAGAATGGGTTCAAATGATTTTTTGTGACAAAGAATCAGATGATGACCAAAAAAATCATGCGTCCCCACTGGTAAGAACCGGTTAGAATGCTTCGACTGATAACCACTCTTCTTCAGCTTCAGTAAGTTTACAAAGAGCTCACTCACTCTTGGATCATCAATCTGGTCAAAAAAACTGCTAACGACCACAACCTGCAAATCACTCAAATTAAAATCCATCCTCTCCTCCACTGTTTACGGTATTCCAATAAGAATATCGGAAAAGGCAGAAAGAACTTTAGATCCATTTTTTATTATAAGTAGGTTCATGAAAAACGATTTGAGTCCGATACGAATCAAAAAAAAGGAGTGCGCCAATGAAAGTGACCTACAAACTAGATAATCAAAGTGAAGGGAGAAGACTTGAGGAACAGTCTGCAAATAAGAACTATTCGCTCAGGGATGAGTTCTCAAGTGTCGGTGTACAGATAAATGCGCAGGAGCGCGTTTTAGATGCAGGATGCGGGACCGGATTACTTTCAAGGTTTTTAATTGACCACTTTTGTCAGGAGCATTTTACAATCGATGCGATAGATATTACAGAGAACCTATTGAGCTTTGCAAAGCAGGAATCCGCAAAAAATGACCAGTACAGGCATAGAATTACTTACATGAACAAGAGTATCACCGAGCTTTGTGATCAGAAGAAATATCACAAAATCTTCTCGAGGTTTGTTTTTCAACACATCCCTGACAGAAAGCTGAAGACACTTGCGCTTAAAAAGCTCTGGGACTCCCTGTTGCCCGGGGGAAAAATGTATATTATCGACTGTTTTGGCTTCTTCTCTCATCTCGACACACCAAACACCTGGTTACTCGAGAAAATAGGACATGTGGAAAATAGCATCCCGATTGATATGAACGTTGGACCAAAGCTTAGAGGGATGCTAATTGACGCTGGGGTTCCATTTGAATGCATTCAAACAAGAACTCTGCCATTTTACTTTGACACTCTTGAACAGAGAGAAGCAGAGGCCAGCCTCTGGAAGCAGCGCTTTCAAAATGCAAATCCTCTTCTCGTAGAAGCATTAGGGGAACTCGTCGCGAAGCGTTTCGTAGCAGAGTACATCAAGGAGTTCCTAGATCCCCGCACATATATATATGCTCAAAAGTTCATTCTAACTATCTCCAAGCCTTAACAGTTAAAGCCACTTAACAACTAGTACGTGCGCAGCAATAAAATATGATATTGCCTGCGCACGCATAATCTGCAAATATGCCAATTATTCCATATGGAATACACGGAGGTAATCATGTCAGAAATCTTGAACACAACACATGACCTAATAAACAAGTACACCATCCTCTACTACCAGGTGGATTATGCCATAAAAAATAAAGTGGAACTTAAACCAGAAAAGATTGAGCCAGTCGTTGTTCGTATTGGTGAACTTATAAATACTGTTTGCCTATGGGCTCAGGATAAAGAAAAAAAATATCCACACACTGTCCTGACGCTGAATGACTTCACTAATCTCCTTCAAACTCAGATTGATAAGCTCGGTAAGATTTTTTTAAATACACGCATATTTCTTGAGTTGAAGATAGTGGAAGAAAACAACTGCATATCTATCAATGCAGAACTTCTTTTTCAGGTTTTGGAAAACTGTGTAGAAAACTCCGTCAATGCGGGTAAGGAGTTAGTAGCTTTTAGAGTTATCAAATCAAATCATTTGATACAGATTGCTATCATTGATTCCATGAAAAGACATTCCGTGAAACCTAAAAGATTACAATCGTTGCCGAACGGTATAGGAAAACAAATCATTCAAGAAAATGTAAAAAAAATGAGTGGAAGAGTTACTTTTACTGCAATGAATGATGATCAGTACTGTGTGACACTTAGTTTCCCAGTAATTGCTAAGGATTCTCCTAATCATTAGTAGGGCATCACCATTTTGCGTCCTCCCCGCGATGGAAACATGGCCTTTATCAAATCCCCCGACAATCAATCGGTAGAACTCTTGCAAAAAGGCAACCGCCTCACTCCTCAGGAGCCGTGGCTGAGTCGCGAGAATATTGGGAGCTGGTGAGGTAGCGGGCCACAATGCGCTTGAGGTCGGGGTAGCTTTCGATCCGATGCACCTCCACCTCCCCATCACTTTGCACGAGCTGGATTTCTTTGAGCTCCCCGTTTTGAATCACCACCTGTGAAAACTCGCCAGGCGTGCGGCCTTTTTCGCGAATCACATGGTCCCCGCTGAGGAGTTCCCGAGGCTGCATTTTCTCTTTCAGTCGCTCGATCACCTGTGTGCTTCCCAAGACGCGACGGAACTGTCGCATCTGATCAACAAAAAATAAACCATCCGCTTCTACCGCAAAGGCTTCCTTATAAATTCGCTCGCGGGCCTCTTGAGCAAATTGGCGGGAGCCAAAACGCACACTGACTTCGTCATCATCTTTGATCGTCGAGACTCTCAATTCAGCGCCCGGTTCGCTCTCCGTGTTCAGAGTGAGCGTGTAGCGGAACTGGGTTTTTCGATTGGCGCGGTTGAGCGTGGGTCTGAGTGTTTTGATGAAGTGAAACTCCATGAGACTTGCCACCAAGTCACTGCCCCACTCCATGAATTCGATCCGGGCCACGTGCTCTCTGAGTTCTTGCTCGCGCTTTTTATCGCCGGCCTTTTGAAAGTGCGACTTCACCCGAGACTTAATGTTTTTTGCCTTACCTACATACAAGAGCAGTCCTTTTTCCGTGTAGAAGAAATAGGTTCCTGGGGTCTGGGGCAGACGTTCGATGTCATGCAGTTCTAGTTTCTGTGGCAGAGGCTTTTGGGGGTCTTCAATGATGGAAACTTGCGAGACCTTTTGGATCTTCTGAAACACGGTGAGGCAAGCGCGGGTGTCATCGAGGGCGCGGTGCTCAGCCTCGCGGGGGATTTGAAAATAACGTGAAAGATTTGAGAGCGAGTAGCTCTGGAGCCCTGGAAAAGCCTTGCGGCTCAGGCGCACGGTACACATTACATCCCGCTGAAAAGTGAAACCGAGTTCACTAAACTCACGCTGCAAGAAGCGATAATCGAAAAATGCATTATGGGCGACGAGAATGCGATCTTGGGTGAGCTCAACGATTTTTTTGGCGACCTCAAAAAAGCGCGGGGCACTCTCCACCATGGCGTTGTCAATCCCGGTGAGTTGAGTGATCGACCAAGGGATAGAGCGCTCGGGATTGATCAGCGTGGTCCACTCACCTTCGATCTGAGTGCCATCGTAATTGATGATGGCGATCTCAGTGATCTTGTTGCCCTCACGATTTCCCCCAGTGGTCTCCAGATCAACAAAGGAGTAGCGCATAACCTACTGGGCAAGTCCTAGATACTGATCATAAGTGCACTCTTGGTCCTTTGATCCATAAGGAAGAATTTCAATCACTCGATTCGCGATCGTTTGAATGAACTCGTGATCGTGAGACGTGAAAAGCAGGGTTCCCTTATAGTCAATCATGCCATCGTTGAGCGCAGTGATGGTCTCGAGGTCCAAGTGGTTAGTAGGGTTTTCGAACACCAATACGTTGTGACCTTCCTGCATGATCTTTGAAAGCATGCACCTTACCTTTTCTCCACCGGAGAGCACCGTACACTTCTTCTTCGCCTCTTCCCCAGAGAAGAGCATACGTCCGAGGAATCCGCGCAGGTAGGTTTCAGTCTGATCCGTCGAGTACTGCCTGAGCCAGTTGATGAGATCTAGCGAGTCGTCTTGGAAGAAGTGATTATGGTCGGCCGGCATGTAACCGCGGCTGGTGGTGATACCCCACTGGATGTCACCGGTGTCTGGTTTGCGCTCGCCCATGAGGACCTGAAAGAGTGTCTTGGTCTTCATCTCGCTGTCCGAGAGGAACACCACCTTGTGACCCTTTTTGAGGGTGAAGGAAAGATTCTTAAACATCACCTCACC
>JAJTIF010000392.1 GCA_021299675.1 Pseudomonadota bacterium
GGTTACCAAAACTATCATTGACTCGAGTCACGTTGGAGTTATGGATCATCGGAATCGCTGGGCACACGCTGGCCCCTGAAGGCACGCACTCGATGGTGATCGAGTAGTCGTCACGGTCAGCATCATTCACCAGCATATTGAAAACAATATTATCACCCTCGGAGAGGGTCGTCGTATATTGGCCTGAGCCGTTGACCGGCAGAGGAGTGGTCGGGCTGGTCGCTAGAGCGATGTAACTGTTAGGCGTTGTCGGTCCTGGGCTACAAACATCTGTGTCGTAGTAAGGAGTACAGGTAGACGCTCCAGGAGCGGCGATGCTCGGAGCCGTGGCACTAGGCACAGTTCCCACCGCAAAGGGCTTCACCGACCAGCTCAGAGTGTTCGAGCTCAAAGGAGCTGCCGAGTAGCTCGATGTTGAGATCCCTGGGTCAGTGGCTTGCACTGTGACTGAGTAGACTTGGTTGACGTTCAATTCTGGGTCAAGGCGACCGGCCAGATTGTAGGTCGGAATAGTGAAAGTACAGCTGGTCAACCCCACGCCTTGGCAGTTCGGTGTGACAACCGTGGTGCCTGGGAAGAAGTTGCTTCCGTTTAACAGAGTGTTCTCAAACTTCCACTGATAAGAGTGCAAGGCTGCGTTGGGATGATCATCGTCTTGAACGCTCACTGTATAAGTCTGAGCTGTTCCGACCAGGTGATTTGAGGGAGTGTTGGATTCAGCTGGAGACTGTTTACTCGCGATGGGTGGTGTGTTCGTTGGACGCACGCTTACAGGCCAGTTCACAGTGGCAACGTTTTGGTTATTGTCCGTCACAACAGCTACTACGGTCTGAAACTCACCCACGTTAGGGTTGGCAAGGTTCATCGAGAAACTGGGTGAGCCGGTGAGTTTTCCTAAGCAAACTTTTTCACCGCTGGTAGCCACGGTTTTTTGATTGATGAGTGTACCTGAGATACCGTTTCTAAAAAATTTCACCTGCACGTTACCCGCCACTCCCGTAGAGCCAAGATGCGAGTTCACGTCGACGCAAAACGAGTTATTACTCTGACACAGAGGATTCACGTAGCCGCAGATATCTGTGGCAGTGAGAAAAGAGGAGCCCGAACGAATCCCTTGGTTCTCGAGGGAAACACTATTGAGCGCAATAAGAGTAGCGGTTGGATCAGGGCTCACGGCCGTGATATTGGCATAATTGGGTGGGTTCACAAACACGGTCCATTCAACCTGATCGAAGATAGCGCCACTGACACTCCCTTGGCGCAGCTCAGCCCGGATTGAGGCAGGACCAGTGAGGAGCGGAGGATTGTCATTGGTGATGTTATTGGTGAGATCGAAAAACAGTTTACTGCTGGCAAATGAAGTCGATCCATTAGCCGCCATGACAGAAGTTTCCTGCACACCGTTGTAGTACCAGACAACTACCGCAGACTGACTGCCAGGATTGGAAACTGTCACTCCGTAACTGGTAGCACTCGGAGACGTAGACACACTCAAAGGTGAGCCTGCGACTTTCGTCAATGTGGGTGTGGCCTGAGGGATGGCGGTGATGAACCACTGAGTTTGAGTGATTAAAACATTACTAGGAATGCTCACGATTTCTGCGGCCAGAGTCCAAAGCCCAGACACACCAGCAAAAGCGTTCTGCGGTGTAAAAGCCACCGCGCCCACTGTGGGTGTCGCCAAACTGGGTGAAAGAGTTCCCGTAGGAGAGTAGAGTCTCCAGCGGATCTCGTAGCCTTGATTAAGAGGATTGTTGATGGAAACAGAAAAATTAAGTGTCGTGGTTGAGATCGCTGATACGGTGAAGTTTGAAAGAGCTGGGTTTCTGCCCGCGATGCTCACGCCGCTGGTCTGTCCTCCTGAAGTCACCGGTACACAGGTGCGTGAAGTAGAGTTGAAGACGTTGCCTTGTCCACACGACTGCTGCTTAGCTTGAGGCAGACACCCCGTAAGCACCATTAATAGAGAGAGTATGAGACCGAGTTTAAACATGACCAAAAGTTCCTTTTTTAGTCCTTCACATAATCCTTCTCGGATTATTTTTGTAAGTCCTTAGAACCTCATGACCGAGTATTTCCTTCTGTTATTGTCTCATGGGCTGATGATAGGTCTAAAAATGTCGCTAATTGTTTATAATTGTTAGGTTTTCTTAAAACGCGGGGTTCGGAGCTAAGAGTAGTTTGACCAGAAAAAGAGGCAAAAAGATCGTTTCCTATTGAGTTTTCAACCTGTTATGCTTTTTTGGACAGCTTGCCTTTTTAACGCCAATAAGGAGTCCCTCTGTGAAGTCACTTTGGAACTTAGTTAAAGACACCTCCGCTCAGCCTGAAGGGAAGGGCAAAATCATCGCCCTCATGAATCAAAAAGGCGGAGTGGGTAAAACCACGATGGCCTTTAATCTGGCCCATGCCCTCAAGAGCGAAGGCCACAAAGTTCTGTGCATTGACATGGACCCACAGTTTAATTTCTCATCTCTTTTTGGCGTGAATCCGCAGGGCCGCGCTCACATTCATCACCTCCTCGTGAATTCAGTCAAAGAGCTCAAGCCTCTTCATACCACTGATCTCTTGGATGAAGTCATCACACGCACGAGTGTAGGAATCGATATCATCCCCGCAGGCCAGGAACTCTCGGGCTTCGAGCTCACGGTGGCTGGCATCCAGTCGCCGCGCCAGTTGGTGCTCAATAAATTTATCAAAAAATACAATCTGCGTTCGATGTACGACTACATCATCATCGATGGGCCACCGACCTTGGGGCTCTTGGTAGTGAACATCCTGTGTGCGGTCGATGGTGTGCTTTACCCCTTCGTGCCGGATTCATTTTCCCAGCAGGGACTGAAAAACATCCAGCAAGTCTTAGAAGATATCCGCGAAATGGAGATCTGTGACGTGCCTGTGAACCTCGGTTACATTCCGAATCTCTTTGATCAACGCCGCAAGCAAGTCAAAGCGGATTTTGAAAAGATCGAGTCAGAACTTGGCGGTGGCAAGGTCTTCACGCCCTTCACTAATAAGGTGCAGTTCACTAAAGCCCAGGCCCAAAGAAAGTCTGTGTTTGAGTTCCAGCACAATGACTTCAAAGATATCCAAGAGCAGTTCTTAACCATGGCCCGGTTTGTTCAAGCGGAGTTGAGACAATGAAAAATAAAAACCCCCTATACGTCGTCAAAGGACAAAATGTGGAGCAGGCAAAAGGTCTGTGGGATTTATTTGTTAAGAAGTTTGACCTCGAGCCGGTGATCAATTTCATGATGGGCTTTTTTCAAATGCTCTTGGAACAGGTCAAAACTTATCCTGCCCTCGTTCTCGTTAAAAACATGTTGGATGAATGGATCGCTCAGATCCTCCCTAAGCTCCAGGGCTTCATGGGAATACTCAATCGAGCTTAATTACTCTGAAACCGTGCCATCAGGGCTGGCCTTGAGACGCTTTTTGCGTTGAGGGGTCTCTTCGGTCGTCTCCTCAGGGACATCCAGCGAGCGCGCTGATCGGAAATTAACTTCGTCTGAGAAAAATCTCTCTTCAAGATTCTCCA
>JAJTIF010000085.1 GCA_021299675.1 Pseudomonadota bacterium
CGCAACTTTAGTTCGATGTCTTGTTGCGCCTGCGCCACGCCGACGAGAAATAGTAGTGTCCACATCATACAACTCTCCTAGGGAGTTTCATTTTTTTGGAGTTTCCGATCGTAGTAGCACTGAGTAACCTTTGTCGGGTGCTTGCGTGCTTCACATAGCGTGCGGCATTCGGCCTCACCAAGATAGCGTTTTACGACGGCCGTGCCTTTTCTACCGTTGAAGTGCACGACCTCACAAGATTTCGTCTCCCCGGGTACTTTGTTCTTGTCTGTCACCGACGGCTTTTCCCGCGGAGCCTCGACCACGCTCGGCTCCACGGCGGGTGTTGGGATAGCGGCATCTTCTGTGGGAAGTGCGTAGACCGTCGCCGGCTCGACCGGGACCAGTCCCGCCTGCTGCGCGGTGATTCGGGCCTGACGCCAAAATTGGGGTGATTCCAACAGCACTTCGTTTGGATCAATGTCTCGGCAATGGGTAAGAATACCGTCTCTTTCAAGAGTGATGAGATTATCACGGGTGACCCGGACTCGCTTTGAGCAGGAGCGTGGAATTTTGCATGAGCGCGGATCGAGGCTCAATCGTTCCATGTTAGACGCCATTAGGGTTTGCGCCTCCAGCACAATCTGCTGCTGGGTCAGGTGATACTCTGCTGCGAATACTAAATTGAAAAGGAGCCAAATCATTTGCAACCTTCCTTCTTCGTGCATTTCTTGTAGATGCCGTTCTTGTCGGCGCAGGTGAAAGACCAGTCGGTGTAGTTTTCAGTATTACCCACTGCTTGTGGTGGAAACTTAGCGAGGACTTGTGGGCAGTTATTTTTGCAGCTTTGACCTCTTAACTCTTTAGCCTGAAAAGCCAAGTATAAGCCAATGCGAATAACATAGCTTTGCTGTGATTCACTGTGGATATAGTTAGAATGAAGTACTTTCAAGTCAAACTGACATTCGTCTGATTCAATCTTTTTATCTTCTAGCGGCAAACGTAAGATAAATTGACCTAATTTTACTTTTTTCCCATCGGACTCTGTATAAAGCATCAAAACATCAGGATCTGTTGGAGTCCTGGTCCCCATGAGAGGTACTTTCTTCGCTCGATCATAGTAGTAATCCACAAACTCCCGATAGCACTCTGCTTTACTTGAAACTTCTTTATCTAGCACTGTCTGAGTCTCTTCAACGAGATAGGATTGACTAGCTTGCGACCAACCACGCCCCTCAACCCCTTCTCTAGCAATACACTTAAATTTTGAATCATTATTAAGAGTCAGTCCCTGAGCTACCATATCACCACGAGAATCGGTCCCGATCGTTTCTCCAAGCAGATGGCAAGTCATATAAAAGCCTTTAGGCTTTTTCTCCTCCACTAATTGTTTTAGTTTTTTCTGGCACATAGTTAAGCAAGGGTGAGTAGGTGTCCCGATCAGTGCTCCTGTGTATTCAATCTCGCCTGAAATGATGACGCGACACTCTTGAGGATTTAGATAAGCACCACTTGTCGGCTCTTCGCCTGTATAAAAGAGTCTCAAGGCATGCATCCCCTCACTTTTCATTTCATGACCGTTGAAGTGAGTTAGAGTTCTCGGTTGAAAGTTTGTATCAATTCCACCAGATTTTGCGCTTTGAAGACCGTTGATACCGCTTCTTGGAACTCCTCTATCAAGATAAGTTAGCTTTAAATCTTCTCCCGTTTGAGCCACGGCAATGTATGCATCTTGTTCCTGGCGGGTAGTAAATCCCATATAAGGCCAGGCCAGATGGCCCCCGCATCCAATTGTAGGGTCACCCGTACCAGGGAGTGTCCCAGTCCGCGCCGCATGTTCTGCAGCTGTCTGAGGATCTTTGCAAGCTGGAGGAAGTGTCCGACCAGCTGAAGTAGGAGGCGTCGTCGGACTCGTTGGCGCTGCCCCTCCACCATGCGCCGGTTCGCCCGGGACTTGGGTGGGCGGAGTGTTACCGGGTGTTACTATCGCTCCAATTGGAATCGGTTTAGGTTTTGGCACATCAGTCTCAGGCATGCGAATTCTTCCAGGCATCGGTGTTTGCACGAGGGATGATTCAAGGGCCTCCTGGCCTGGGAATTTAAGATGTGAGCAGTGTGAAAGATGGCCACGCTTTCTGACTTCTTCCAGCTGCTTCATTACAAGTTGCTCTTTGCGGTCAACGCTCTCTTCTTTTTTACAACTCTCCGGATCGATGCCGATCAGAAACTTCGTTCGCTCGAAGCGTATTTTTGAGATCACCTGCGCACGCTTACGCAGATCGATTTCACTTAAAAACCAAGTCCTGGCAAAAGCCGTTTGGATTGCTGAACTAGCAATTAACCCAATTAACAAATTCAAAATCATATCCACCTCGTCCTTCTATTAGAACAAGGCTTAGATTTTTGACCAAGATGAATTTTTAGGGAAAAAAAGAGCACTCCGAAGAGTGCTCGCGAAGATGGGGGGGCGAAAGCTTAATTGGTCGGCTATTCGAAGCGCACAACCTGACAGCTCGACTTGTCCAATTCGACAGTGAGCATGCTTGATGACCCGTCCTCACGAACTTGCACGTAGTGAGTGATGGTATCGCCCGTAGAACGTGAACTAAACAAACGGATCATCACATGACCGCCGGTCATTTGGTGGTAAAGCTCATAGGCTTCACCCGCTGCTTTGAGGGCCTCTGTGCGACAGAGTTTCGTTTGAGGATTGGCCAAAGCAGCAAAGCTTGAAAGTGTGAGGATAAAAGCGAGTAGTGTTTTCATGTGTGTGACTCCCGTTTTGTTGGTGAGGTCACAATAATTTATTAATGCAATGCGCAACAGGGTGTGTGGTAATCAGTTCTCACAAAATTGTCACAACCTTTTCACGGCCGTGAAAATCAGAGAACTTTCAGGACGTAGTTCAAAACCGTCAAACCAAGGCCAGAAACTACTGGAATTGTTAGATTATCGTCGATATTGAAAGCTGAAAG
>JAJTIF010000087.1 GCA_021299675.1 Pseudomonadota bacterium
GAGGTTAACGAAAATCGGCGCCGTCGCAGAGTCACCGGTGACCGCTAAACGCGTCTCACCCTGGATGTTAAAGATGCCGGGGTTTTTCTGGCCAGAAATAAACACCAGCTTATCTTGCTTGCGACTCTCCCGGCGAGCAAGGGCAGCAATGCGGATCAACTGATCGGCGTCGCGACCTACAATCCCGTCGTTACGAACAGTATCCATAATAAAGTCTGCGAGGTTTGTGAGAGCGTAAACGAAGTTCATCTCACCAAGCCCACCACCATTTCCGATAATGTCTCCACCCCGAGCGCGCTCGTCTTGGATCTGACGGATGATATCTCTGACCGGAACTTGCTGGCAGCGGCCATTGCCGCAGACCTGGACTCGCTCGATCAGATCAACCGATCTTATCAGCTCAGGCTTCACTTCTGGCTGAGTGGGCACTCTCACCTCGGGACGAACCTCAGCTAACGAGAGCTGAGAAGTCATTACGCCTAAGAGTAGAAGAATGGTTTTCATTGGAGTCTCTCCCCGCTGACGGTTTCGCAAGTATGTTCGAAGTATTGAATGTTGAGTTGGTATACTGACTGGGCTTCATCGGCCGCATATTTTTCGTTCATCATTTCAATGAAGTCGCTAATTTCTTTTTTAACTTTTGTCATGTCCTCTGCCCGCGCTTTCAGCGTGACGGAGCGGAAACAACGGTCAGCCACTGTTTGTTCTTCGATGGCCTCTTTCGCACGGTCCATCATCCCAAGATGATGCTGAACGATGGCAGGACTCGGAATTTCAGTGGGCGTGGTGATAGCGTGAACAACAAAGAGCTTACCGTCCTCGCCACGGCTGATGGTGCCGAGAGCCTCGAGGTGTTCAATTGCTTTCTTGGCTTGGTGCGGACGGATTTTGTTGCGCAGGCGGCGGCAGATCCATTCATGGTCTTCGACGAAGTCACCGATTTCAATCAACTGCTTGATGACGACACAGTACCACTGGGCGATGGATTCAAAAGCCGAGAGCCCAACCACCGCTCGCTTAACCTTGGAGACAGACTTCACGAGAGACTCGATTTCATCTCTCAATTCTTCGGTGGATTTACCTTTGCGATCGAGGCGTTCGATCTTCACTCTCAGTCTTAGGAAGTTAGCTTCTGAACGATTAAGCTTAAGTTCCTGTACTAGTTTTTCAACAAGATCATCACTCGGAGTTCTCTCGCCTTTAAGAACCATGGAGAGAAGGCTGGGTGATGAGTGACCGAGACGCTTGGACCAGCGAGAAAGGTTTGATCCCTTTTGCTGATAAGGACCATTCGGCATCATCACTTTCGTGAGATACTCCCTGTAGTCTTTAAAATCAAAAAGTGTCCCTTCCACGTTAACTCCTAAAAAAAGGCCCACACCGTGGAGTGTGGGCCGGGATTAATTACTTACAAGCTGGGATTTCAAGAGCTTTTCTGAAAGCTAAACGGAAACCTGCTTCTCCGCCGTATGACTCAACATCAAGAACGTATGAAAGAGGGATCAAATAAGGCTTAGTAGTGAACTTAGCGCAGAAAACGTTGTCACCTTCGTTAACCCACTCAGCACACTCAGGAACAGTTGTGAGGCGTGGCATAGCAGCGTGAGACTCTTCGAACTTGTCACATACCCACTCGTAGCCGATTGAGCCTTCGCCCTGGTTTACTTCAACTTGACGACCTTCTACACAGTACTTAACTGGGCTGATAGTGCGGAGATTGTCGCCGTCAACGCAGATGTTGAAAAGGCCGCCAAGCGCTTGGCCTGGAACTGAAGGAGTACGAACAACGTGGTCGTAGCTCTTGTTGATCGCTTCCCATGAAGACTTGGAAGAGATGGTTCCAGCAGCTGCTGTGAAAGAGAGAGTCATAAGCATAAGTCCGATTAGTGATTTCATAATTTCCTCCTCAGGAATTAGTGTTTCGTTGGAAGCACTTATGCCTAGAGTCTGCTAAAAAATCTCTGTATTCTTCACAGAAACCGTTGTTTGATTTCACAAATATAACATTCCTGTGAAAGATATGACTAAACCGTGTGAAATCTACACGGTCACCCAAAAGTTACCTAAGCATTTGAATTTGATGTATTTTTTAGTCATCCCAATCAAAGACATGAAGGCCAAATGATGGTTTTTTCGATGTTTTCTGTGAAGGCGTTCCTGGACTACGCTCAATCCAGTCATCCAAAAGATTGTTAAATCGCATGGCCTCTTTCCAGTCGCGAATCAATATATCTGGAAAGCTGGCCGAGAAGAGCTCTTTTTTGGGAATGGGCCTATACACATAGAAGCCCGTGAGTTTGAGCCACTCAATTCGAGGGTGATCAATGGGATAATCGCGGGGTTTAGTTTTGAGCTTATGATCATCACCGAGATTTTTATAAATTTTTGAGAAGTTCTTATCTTTGAATAAATCCAAGAGCGCCTCTGGCTTTAGGTCAATCCACTGGCGAATCTTTTTTGTTTGTGAGTGACTCGACATATAGAGTCCGCCAGCTGTGAAGATCTCCCCTTCTCGAGGTGAAAGCATGAAGTAGAGGCTTGGGAGATCCTCGTAGCGAGAGCCCGAGTCGCGGTCAGCGGAAAAGGTCAAAAAATCTTTTAATGGTCCCAAGGCCCTTGCCCGATCAGCCGGGCGCTTGATGTTGCCGATACTTCGTTTCTTGAACTTGTAGCTTTTAAATTCCAGCTCCAGCACAGCACTCACCTGCTCGGCCAGCGCCTTCATAGGAGCTACAATAACTTTCTGGTATTCGTCCTGGTGCTTCTCGAGCCATTCCACTTTCTTTTGCTTTTGTGCCAGCGCCAGAAAATCGAGGGTGGCTTGGGAGAAGCGAGGACTTTTCATTTGGACTCTTTGACCTTGATGAGCTCTTTGATGTAGAAGCCCAAAAATACCATGCCCACGGCACCAATCAAGTGCCAAATAGCGTGTCCATGGAGAATCAAATTATCCGGCTCGCACCAAGTGCGCTTAAGGTCAAGGCCCGAGAAAAACTGAGCGATTCCCAAGGAGACGATGGCCCCAAGGAAATGCGTGAGCTTTGGAGATTTTTCTTCTTTCAGGCGCCCCCAGACTTCCATCGTAATGAGCACCAGCGTGTTGACTATCACGGTGAACTGCACCGGAATCTTATTGAGATAAAATGCCCAGAACATAAAGGTGTTCAAAAAAAGATACATCCAGGAGTAAGCATAGTGCGTGCGAACACTCTCCCCTCGTATGCGTTTGGTAAACACTCCCATGACGATCGAGGTCATCAGGAACATGCCCAGGAAGTCGAAGAACTGCGTAAAAAAATTATTAGTCGCGTGGTAGATGAAAGATCCCAACCCCATGAGAAAGATCATTAAACCCAGCTCCTTCATGAGGCGATCTTTGCCCTGAGAGAGCTTGACCATGATCAGCACGCCGGCCAACAGGTATCCGGCATTCGAATAAGCGTTGGCGGGTTCGTTGACCCAGGCACACTGAGTCTTCTCGCACCACTTGACGTTTGGTGGGCCGTAGCTTTGCTGGGCTTCATACCAGGGGCAATGGGGCTGGATAGAGTACTCTTTAGAGTTTTCGTACATGGGTGGTCCCTTAAGAAAATGAGTCAAAAATAGAGCATAACTGTCTAAGTTGAGTTTTAGCCATAACACATGTTCAGGCTAGGGTAAAAAAAGCTAAGTTGAACGTATGGAAGAAGACAAAATTTGTCAGAGCTGTGGCCTAAACTCAAACGCTAGACAAGTAACGCCAGGCTGTTTAAATTCTAAAGATGAAAACTTTTACCTCTCTCAATGAAGCTGTCGATCATCTCTCTAAAATTGTGAACTGGGCCGAGTCGTCTGTGAAACAAAAGCGCCTTGATTTTAACATGGTCACTGCTTCCGAGCAGCCCAGTTACGAAGCAGCACTTCAGTTTGTCGCACAAGCCATTAAACGCGGTGAGATCACCCGCGAAGAGTTTAATCGCCGACTCGAAATCGACTAGCTATCTAAGAAGTTCCTGACGGACTTGTTGGATCATGCGATGTCCAGGCTTCTGGCTCATTCGTGTCAAATCCCCCATAGTCTGAGAGATCTCTAGACTTATCACACTCTGATCAAAGCGAATCCTGGGGGCCAGGTTGATCGAACTTCCCCGACAGTTCATTTGTGACTCACACCACTCTTTGAAGCTCAGGCTTTTGACACCATCAAAAGGAATAAACCGCATGCGGTCGAGTAAACCAAGTGAAGCACTCGCTCCCACATCCAGCTGGTTATACATGGTGTGCTGTAAGTAGAACTGCTCAAACACCACGAAGGCCGAGGGAAACTCCTGCAGCTGTGCTCTTCGAAGGATGCGCTTGGATTGAATCACTCTAAGGGCGTCTTTAAGATGCTCCAGCGCCTCGAGCTGCAGGGCCAGACCCTCTAAGCCGGGCAGAATGTCACAGCTTCCCCAGAAACTGCATTGGTAGTCCTCCACCAGCTTGAGCGTGTACTGCGAACCACAAAGCATGGCGGATCCCAGCACCCAGGAGAGAGTCTTATAGAGATCCAAACTGTGCTTCATAAGGCGATGAGAGAGAAGCAGCGGCATCGTCTCTACAGCACGCCCCAAGAGTCCACCGCTCACCAATCCACGATCAGAGAGCATAATCGCTTCACGAGCGGTCGTTTGAGGCAGTTGATCCCAGTACTTAAAGCGAACTAAACGACCCAAGTGGTGAGAGGCATTGGCATAGACATGGCCCATCAAGCCGGCGGCTTGAGGGCCCAAGCTTTTTTGAGTCTGAGAAAGTCTGAGAAATTCAGAGTATGACCAAGTCACGAGAAGATTTCTCATGACATCTTTTTTTAACCCATGGGAGTTCAAAACCTTTGGATGAGCACTAATCTGACGGGCCATCAGGCGGTACCAGTCTGAGGCACGAGTCGTGGACTCACAAAAGGCTTTCTGCTCGAGCGGTGGGCGATAGAAGATTGTGGGAAGGATCTGCGCCTGCGCCGTGAGCTGCCACAAAAAAGCCATAACTAAAACGAGCAGTATTCTCATCGCTTCATTTTAACTAGCTTTGATAGCTTCAGTAAAACTTGAACTAACGTTTTACTTTTACTTAGACAAGGTGCAAGAACAGAAGTCCTAAGAGACAACCTGAAGTAGTATACTAATATGGGAATCTCACGGGAGTTTAAAGAGTTGTGGGCGAATTTGAGTGAGGAAGACCTCGCCCGAATCGTGCGCATGGCGTGGGAAGACCGCACGAGTTTTGATGCCATCAAAGAACAGTTCGGTCTAACACCCAATCAGGTGGTGCGCTTTATGCGAACTCAGCTCGATGAGAATGCCTACCGCCGCTGGCGCCGAAGGGCCAATCAGCAGGGTCATCTTAAACATGAAAAGAAGCGTCCCGAGGGAATCCTGCGCTTCAAGTGCAAAAGCCAAAGGCTGGATGGGTCGATCAAGGGATCGAAGTAGCTACCAAGCGATGGTACGCCCGTCCCAGTTGAGGAAGCTTCCGCTGCGAGAGAACTCGGTGCCAAAAATCACCTGACAAATATTTTCAGCTGCTTCCTGCGGTGAGTGGATTTTATGAGTCACACGGGTATTGAACTTTTCACTCAGGCGAGTTTGAGTTGTGCCAGGATGTATGGCGAGTACGAGTGATTTTTTATTCGTCCTGCCCCACTCAATACTGATGTTTTTCATCAAGGAATTCAGTGCTGCTTTTGAGGCGCGATAACCGTACCATCCCCCGAGCTCATTCTCTCCCATACTGGCCACCATTGCCGAGAGGCAAACAAAAGCATAACCTTCACTTGAAAGGTTATTACGAATCATTTTCGCAAGTACCGGGGTTAGGATGGCGTTCACTCGAAAATACTCAATTAGTTTTTCTTCACTAATGTCACGAAGACTTTTCTCAGGGCCACCGAGTTCATTTTCAAGATAACCAATAGTGTTGATCACAAGATCAAACTTCACCGCCGCATAAGCGGCCATCAGCTGTGAGAGACTTTGCTCGTTCACAACCGGTGCCACGAGACAATGAACCCGCGCTCGCTCAATGGGGGAACGAGAGAGCGTGTACACTTGCAAGTCATTATTGCAAGTGAGCAGGTGTTCCAAGAGTGCACCACCGATGCCTCCACTGGCGCCAAGAAGTAAAACGTTTTTGATGTTTTTTAATTCGAGTTTTTCCATGCTTTAATA
>JAJTIF010000090.1 GCA_021299675.1 Pseudomonadota bacterium
TATTTTCTTCTAAGCCAGATTGCATTAATCCGAAATCATTAAAAGCAACTTGAATTATTAACTCATTGTTTTCGTCATCCCATGTTAATTCTTCGGCACCATAATCAATTAAATTCAGTTCCACATCATCTTTATTTAAGCCAGTACTATCTATTTTAAATAATCCTTTGCGATCAAACATAAAACTCACTGAACCAGTGGTGCCAACTGAACCGTTTGATCTGCTAAAATAAAGCCTTAAATTGGCAATTGTGCGAGTGGGGTTATCAGTGGCGGCTTCGATGAAGATCGCGACACCATCCAGGCCATAGCCTTCGTAATTAATTTCTTCGTAGTTTTCGCCACCTTCGCCGGAGCCTTTTTTGATGGCGCGTTCGATGTTGTCGCGAGGAACGTTATTCTCCTTGGCTTTCACCAGTGCAATTTTAAGGGCAAAGTTTGAATCAGGAAGAGGTCCTGCGCTTCGGACGGCCATGGTGATCTCACGAAGAATCTTCGTGTAGTTAGCAGAGCGCATTTTGTCTTGCGCCGCTTTTTTCATTTTAATGTTATTCCACTTACGTCCCATGATGTTCTCCTCTAAGCCGATCATTGTGCTTAAAAGAGATAAATTTGGCCAGAGCGAAGGAGGGCTATTTCACTCTCTGGCGGGCCAGTGTGACTTGCTGAGCAAAAAAGTCGCGCAAGTTTTCTTGATTGGCCTCGAGCTGTTGTGGCACAAAAGAGGCTTTCGAGAGCCCAGGGAGAGTATTAATTTCTAAAAGAATCGGACCACGCTCGGTGAGGATCATGTCTGTGCGTGAGTAGCCAAAACATCCCATGAGTTTATGTAATTGCAGAGCAACATTCTGGCAGGCCTGAGACTCCTCACTGGTGATGGGAGCAGGCGTGAGCTCCTCTACTCCCTGACCGAGATACTTACCTTGATAGTCGAACTGTCTTCCTTGAATCACTCTGACCTCTGAGCAGGGCAGGCAGCTCAGTTGATGAGAGAGATTCTCACGGGTACAAACCGTAATTTCACGGCCTGTGATGAAGGGCTCGGCGATAAATGCAATACTAAGTTTTTTGATCCCAGTGATCGCAGCTTCTAAATCTTGAGCCGTGTTGACGATGTAAAGGCCCACACTCGAGCCACTGGCGACGGGCTTGACGACAATCTTTTTATGAGTGGAGTAAAAGTTTTTGAGTTGAGCTTCAAAGGAGCTATCCGAGCGAAAAACAAAATCATCGATGACAGGCAAGTGAGCCGCGTGGGCTTTAAGTTTTGTGACTTTTTTATCAAAACAGTCACTGCTGGCCTGAGAGCCCGTACCGGTAAAGGGGATGCGGGCCTGTTCAAGAATTTTTTGAAGCGTGCCATCCTCACCCTCAGTTCCGTGCATGGCGATGATGATGGTTTTATTTTTAAGATGCTCGAGTGCTTTGGAGATATGCCCGGCAAAAGATGGAGTGGAAGCGGTGAATTGTTCGGTGAAAGGATTAGCATGGGCCTGAAGTTCTGTGCGCGACACATAGTGAAGTGAGTCTGAAAGATCGGTGTAGAGGAGCTGTGCTTCGGGAATTTGGCGAGCGAGGTTTTGCGCTGAAGCCACAGAGACGAGACGCTCATCCGAAGAGCCACCAAAAAGAATCACAATGTCTGACCAATTCATATTCATTCCTATTGTTGATTCTATTGTCTCAACAGGATGAATTCTGTTCAAGTCAAAAGCAAAAAAAAAGGCCAGCTTACGCTGGCCTTAAATTCTCTGATTAAAGACTAAGAGAATTACTGAGCTGGAGCTTCAGCTGGAGCTTCAGTTGGAGCAGCAGCGTCAGCAGGAGCAGCTTCAGTTGGAGCTACTTCAGCAGCTGGAGCAGCTACTTCAGTTTGCTCAGCAGGAGCAGCTTCAACAGCAGCTTCTTCTTTCTTATTACAAGCAACAGCGATAAAGATCATAGCAACAGCGACAAGTGAGTATTTGAACATTTTGTTCTCCTTAGGTGGGTGAATGACTCAAGTTTATAGCAAGCTTTTCAGCCTCGCAAGCACAATATGCTGATTTTTAAGGTTGAGTAGTATCCAACTCAAGTTATAATAAAAAGACATGAAACTTGAAATTAGTGTTGAGGGCCAAGAGCCACTTATCCACAAAATAAAATCCCAAAAAACTTTGCTCGGATCAGGGTCCGATTGCGATGTGGTTTTGCAAGCGGATGGGATTTCCCGTAAGCACGCCGTTATTCATTCTGAAGACGATAAGTATTATGTGATCGATCAGGGCAGCACCAATGGCTCATTTATTAATGAGGAAAGGCTAACCCCGGGCTCTAAGGCGCTCTTTACGACCTTTTTTCCGGTAAAACTTGGATTTCATGTCACTGTCACTTTAATGGATGATGATGAGGCGGCTGCCGGAGGTGGGTTTAGCTTTGGTGACTCATTAAAAAAACCTGAACCCAGCATTAAAAATAATTCATCTGAAGGGTCAAGTCGTACCAAAGCGCCCGTGGCTGCCGGAAAAGGCTCCACAAAAAATCTTGAGCTCGCGCCCGGTAAAACCAAAAAAGGTCCGCCCGGTAAACGCCCGGCCAAGTCGGCGAAGTCGGAAGACGAAAAGAAAATGGGGACAACCAAGCTGCTAGCTTTTTTACTGGTGGCCGGGTCGGTAGGTTATTTTTATTGGGATAAGAAGCAAGCCGAAGAAGCACAGATCGCTGCCGAACCACCGAAGATTGAAGAAGTGACGAAGAAAGTAGAAGGTCAGCTTACCCAGCAAAGCTACATCTCTCCCGCTCCGAAAGGATTTGAGGCTGCCGCTAACGCCGCTAACATCATGAAGTGTAGTTTTCCGATGGAGAAGAAAGCCTGTGAGAGCATGAATCTTCCCCACAAAGAATTTCCCATCACGGGCATGGTGATGACGGCCAATGCTTATGTGTTTGTCTTACCGGCACTCAAGCAGGCCGGTAAAACCTTCGATAATTTCCGGGAAGAGCTTGGCTGGAGATGGGATTATCGTCCTTACTTTGACCAGCGTCAGGATAATAGAGATGTTGCCGCTCTCTATCTTGTCCGTGGTGGTGGTGACCTTTGGAAAGAAATTGCTGAGGATGATAAA
>JAJTIF010000300.1 GCA_021299675.1 Pseudomonadota bacterium
GGGGCGTTACTGCCCAGTTCCGCTATAGCGCGGACAAACTCAGTTCAAGAGCAAAGCGAAACGACCGCTAGCGAGACAATAATTGTTACTGGTTCGCGCGCACCCTTGCGCAGCGTCACTGCGAGTCCTGTCCCTGTCGATGTGTTTAGCGCTGACAATATTCAGTCTTCAGGAGCAGTCGCGGGGGAACTTGGGCAAGCACTTGCAAGCATTGCACCGTCGTTTGGGTTTCCTCGGCAATCAAACTCCGGTAGCTCCGATCATGTTCGCGCCGGTCAATTGCGCGGCCTAAACCCAGATCAATTGCTTGTCCTTGTGAATGGGAAGCGCCGTCATTCCTCAGCTATCGTCAATTCTGAGACCAAGATCGGCCGGGGTACAGCGGCGGTTGACTTTAATACAATCCCACTTGGTGCCGTGAAGCGGATCGAGGTACTGCGCGACGGAGCAGGTGCGCTTTATGGATCAGACGCGATCGCTGGTGTTATCAATGTAATTCTACAAGATGCACCAACCAGTTTAAGCGTAAGCCTTACCCATGGTCTCCACGTCACGGATGTCGAGCCGATTTCAAAATCTTTGCAGGACGGCCAAACTACGCATTTAGAAACATCCTTCGGATTTGAAGCGTTTGGCGGCTTTTTTCTCGCTGGTGTCGACGCGCGGGTGCGCGAGGCCACAAACCGAGCAGGCTTTGACCTAGTACCATTTTTTGTGCCTCAAACCGCCGCCAATCTGGCAACAGCGGGCCGACGCAACTATGCCGAGGGTGATCCGAAGTCCCAAGACGTCAACCTCTGGTACAATAGCGAGTCAAAGTTCCTTGGTCTTGATGTTTATGGGTTTGGCACATTGGGCAGCCGCCAAACCGAAGGTGCCACATTTTTTCGCTATCCAGATGGAAACGACAATGTGCGTGCCATCTACCCGAACGGATTTCGCCCAATTTCAACTGGAGACAATTTAGACATCTCAACCACGGGCGGGCTACGCCACAAAGTTTGGGGTTGGAACGTGGATGCCAGCCTCACCAACGGTTTGAATAGATTTGAATATGGCGTAAAAAACTCACTCAATGCATCATTGGGCAGCGCAAGCCCGCGGTCGTTTAATTCGGGGAGGTTTGAGTTTACGCAGCTAACGGGCAATCTCGATGCCAGACGACAGGTCAGCCTCGCCGATTCAAATCGTTTGATTGACGTGGCTTTGGGTGGCGAGATTCGTTCAGAGCGCTTTAAATCACGCCGGGGCGATGAATCCTCTTTTGCTGCGGGACCTTTTGATAGTGCTATCGGAGCCCAAGGCGCGCCAGGCCTTACCCAAGCGGATGAAGCCAAGCTTACCCGTGATGTTTTCAGCCTTTATGGCAGTGTTTCTGCTGAACTTACGACGCAATGGTTTACCGACGCGGCGCTACGGTATGAGGAATATTCGGACTTTGGCTCAGCCGCTACCGGAAAGCTGGCCAGTCGATTTGAAGTCAATGACGCCATTAGTTTTCGCGCGTCTTTATCGAATTCGATCCGCGCACCGGGCCTTCAGCAAATTGGCTTTTCAGACACGACGATCAACTTTGGGCAGAACCGCACCTTGGTTGCAACCCGCACTCTACCCGTAACCAACGCCGTTGCGCGCGCCTTGGGTGCCAAACCGCTAGAGCCTGAAACATCAATCAATTATAGTATTGGGGCGGTGTGGATACCAAGTCGGCAAACATCGATTACATTTGATGCGTTCGAAATTGAGATAGCTGACCGAATTACTTTATCCGACCGCTTTTTTGGCGATCAAATCGCAGCCTTTATTGGCAGCCAACCAGGCGGAGCCAGCATTGGTTCCGTGCGTTTCTTTACCAATGCGGTTGATACCCAAACGCGGGGTGCTGACATTGTCGTTCGTCACAATCGACCTCTTTTTGGGGGTAATTTGAACTTGGAGCTTGCCGCCACATGGGCTGAGACACAAATCAAAGGCTTTACGCCCACCCCTGCTGCCTTACGCGCATTTGACTCTAGTTTCGCGCTAGTGGGCGTTGAAGAGGTCAACACGATTGAAAGTGCTGCACCTAAGTCAAAGGTGATTGCGACCACGACTTGGAAAGATGAAAAGTGGCGGTTGCTCGCAAGGCTAAGCCATTTTGGTGAGGCGACGCGGGTGTTTAACTTCGGCGGCGGGTTTGAACCGAGCCAGACCTATGGAGCAGAAGCCCAGCTAGACGTAGAGGCGGAAGTCCAGGTTTCGCGAGGCGTATCGGTAGCTTTTGGTGCGTCAAACTTGACCGACGCTTATCCAGACCTCTCAAACGACCTCATCAACTTCTTTGGTAACCTCCCCTATGACATCCTGTCGCCCATTGGCATCAATGGTCGCTATGTTTACGGGACGGTTAAATTCAAGTTTTGACGCGGTTAGACATGCTAACACTAAGGGGTCCCGCGGTATGCGGGACCTTTGTGCTTTGTCTTGCTCTCATGTCGCCAAGCATGAGCTTGGCGCAGAGTGGAAAAGATGAGCGCGCAGGAGATGTGCGCGTGTCTGCAAAGATGTTTGAAAAAGATCGCGGAGCCGGTTCGCGCGACTCAGGCAGAACGGGGGCCAGCGTCACTGCCGAAATTGATATTGCAGTATCCCCACAAATCGTGTGGCAAGCGATGACAGATTGCGCCCGTTCACCAGCCTTTGTGCCGGGATTGCAAGCTTGTCGAGTACTGCAAAAGGACCCAAACGGCTTAAGCGATGTGCGTGAGCACCAAGTTAAATTCACGGCCCTTCTACCAAGCATAACCATGCAATTTCGATCAGACTATCGGCCTATTGAAGAGATCAAATTTACCACACAAGGTGTCGGTACCAATCAACGCCAAGTGACCACCAGCAGCGGTCGTTGGACGCTAACAAGCCAGAATGAAGGACGTGCAACCAAAGTATCGTATGAAGTGGATTTGCGTACATCGCTTCCGGTACCCCGCAGCTTGTTGCAAAGCGGTCTGCAACGCGATGTGCCTGCGGTTTTGCTGGCATTGCGAGGCGAAGCCATTAGACTGCAAAGCTTGAGATAATGCAGATTAGTGTCATCATACCAACATTGAATGAGGCTGAATTTATCGGGCCCCTCTTATCGCAGCTAAGGGCGCAAAGTGCTTTTGAAGTACTGGTTTGCGACGGTGGAAGCCATGATGAGACCTTAGCAATTACTCGTTCTTACGGCGCGACGATTATTCAATCAGACCCTGGTCGCTCGGTTCAATTGGCGGCGGGTGCTGCCAGCGCTCGCGGCGATTCCCTATTTTTTCTTCATGCAGATACAATCTTGCCCCGTAATGCGCTTGAGTTGATCGCAGCCAACTTAGCCCAGAACCCGACGGCATCGGGCTCTTTCTGTTTGGCGTTCGCACACCAGAACCCAGCTCTTCAGTTTTATGCATTCTGCAGTCAAATAAACTGCCTCTGGACGACCTATGGCGATCAAGGCCTGTTCATGACTCGCCTGACCTATGACAAGATTGGGGGCTTCCGCAACATGGCATTGCTTGAAGACGTCGACATTCAGAAACGTGCCCGCAGGCATGGGCCTTTTTTGAAGCTACCCGAAAGTTTGATTACATCGCCGCGCAGATTTTTGCGGGATGGCGTGATTATGCGCCAGCTTTTGAACATAATCATAATTGTGGGATATACTTGCGGCGTCCCGTTGCCCTACCTTGCTGAATTCTATCGGCCTCTCGCGACGAAAATGCTGCCAAGAGCGCATTCATGAGCCCCAGATCTAACAGTTATCAAAGAATCCTTAGTTCGCCGCCTTCAAACCTTGGCAATAGCAAAGGTAACATGCGCATGTGGTGCAGCTATCGTTGTTTAAGTGCAAAAGTGACCAAAAGAATTTGCGTCATGGCGCAGGGTATGGTTGATGGATATCAGAAATCTAGGGGTTCAGGACAATGAAGAATTACTCAAACAGTTCGGCAATGATTATCGTGCTAGCCCTTCTCTCCCAACCTGCTTTTGGGCAAGTTGTAAACGGTGAAACGCCAACATCGCAGTCGGCCGAGCCGCGCGAAGTCGAGACGATCGTAGTTACCGGTTCACGCATTGCACGCAGCCGGCAGACAGCATCTGTTCCCGTTGCAGCAATTGCGTCTGAGGAGTTTCGCTTAGCGGGGACCACGAACTCGGAAGATTTGCTCAACGCCCTGCCCCAGTTTGTGCCGGCCACTACGTCCTCCTCCAATTCGCTAGCCAGCGCTACCGGGACTGGGGCTGCAACGCTCGATTTGCGCGGCCTTGGCACGAGTCGAAATCTGGTTTTAGTCAATGGCCGTCGATTTGTCTTTTTTGATGCTACCCAAGTTACCAATATCAATGCCATACCGACTCCTCTGATCAAGCGGGTTGAAGTCGTAACAGGCGGCGCATCTGCTGTGTATGGATCTGATGCTATTGCAGGCGTCGTTAACTACATATTGCGCGATGATTTCACGGGCGTTGAGGCGCGCGCACAATAGAATATGGACAGTCGAGGCAGCGGCAGCATTGTTGATTTATCAATCACCGCTGGAACAGACTTTGCAGGGGATCGCGGCAATATCACAGTCTCTGCCAGCTATCTTGACCGCGAGGCCATTGGCACCGAGGAACGGCGCTTTTCGCGTGTTAATCTTGCCGACCAAGTTGTTGGGCCAGACCGCGTGCTGGCGTTTGGCGGCTCAACATTTGTGCCCAACGGCCGCTTTACTGGTTTGCCGACTGGGGCAGCAATTAACGCTCAACCTGGCCTTGCGGCTGCCTATACAGCCGCTGGCCTGACAGGGCTGGGTGCAAATGGCTTTATACCCGATGCAAGTGGTCGCAACGTCCGCCCATTCTTGCGTCCAAATGACGACTACGATTTTCTGGCTGATAATTTTTTGCGCTTTCCCCAAGAGCGGTGGGGCATAACCACGCTTGCGCATTATGATTTCAACGACAATGTGCGTGGCTTCTTTGAAGGGTCTTTCACCAACAGCAAAACGACCCTGGGCTTTGCCTCTAGTTTTGTAAGCACGTCACTGCCGGTTGAAGTGAATAATCCCTATATTGGCACCGCTCTGCGTAATGTGTTGCAGATCGTGGATAGCAATGAAGCGGGAGCGTTACGCAACAATGGTCAAGTCAATTTAGGATTTAACCGGCGTGTCAGTGAAGTAGGCCCGCGTCGTAATTTTGATGACCGCGATGCTTGGCGCGTCTTGTTTGGCCTGAAGGGTAATCTTTCGGGTGGCGAAAACCTCTTCAGCGATTTGAAGTGGCAAACCTATTATTCCTATGCGAAGTCTGAAAACGAGCAAACCCAAGTCGGCAATGTGTCGCTCTCAAAATTCCGACAAGGTATCTTGTCCGGCCCTGGGGGCGCCGCGCCTATCGTCAATCCGTTTGGACCCAACATTTCCCAAGCCGGGGTGGACTTTATTTCTGCAACATCGATCAATACCGACATCACGGATTTGCATGTTTTGGCAGGCGATCTGAGCGGTACAGTGTTTAACCTGCCAGCTGGCCCTGTCGGCTTTTCAGCTGGTGGCGAGTATCGGTCCAGCTCTGTTGACTTCCGCCCAGACGCAGCACTCGCTGCTGGGGATATTGCCGGATTTAATCCGATCACAGCGACCAAAGGCAGCATTGATGTCATTGAGGCATTTGGAGAAGTGCGCGTGCCGCTCCTAGCCGATGTCGCATTTGCCAAGAATTTGGCGATCAACACTGCCTTCCGCTATTCTGATTATGACCTCAAACAAGTCGGCGGCGTTTGGACGTATCAAGGCGGGCTTGATTGGGAAATCACCTCCGACATCGGCTTTGGCGGGCAATTCCAGCGCGCTATTCGAGCGCCGAATATTGGGGAAGCATTTGGCGGAAATCGCACTTTCCCAGTGGCAGCAACCGATCCGTGCGCTTTAGCAAGTGCGGCAACAAACGCAACTGTTCGTGCGCTTTGCATTGCCACGGGCGTGCCCGCGGGCCTTGTCGGCAATGCAGCGGTCCAGCCGAATCTCCAGATCCCAGGCCTTTTGGGCGGCAATCCAAATTTGCGCGAAGAACAATCTGATACATACACCGCAGGCTTTATTATCACACCATCAGTGATTCCGGGCTTTCGCTTGACGATTGACTATTACGATATCGCATTGACCGGTGCGATCAGCCCGCTGGCTGGGGGTGTCAATAGTATCTTGGATTTGTGCTATAACCAGATACGCGATGCAGCCAGCGTGGCATGCCGTGCGGTTTCGCGCAATCCTGCCAATGGTACGATTGATACCGCTTTTCCTGTAACGGCGCTGAATGAGAATATCGGGAAGATAGAAACATCTGGCACCGACGTTGCCGTGAGCTACCGATTCAATACCCCACACATGGGACGCTTTGACATCAACATAGCAGGTAGCTGGGTCAATGAGTATACGGTAACACCGGTGCAAGATCTCCCAGCCAACAAAAACTTTTGTGTCGAGTTGTTTGGTCCAACTTGCGGGGAACCAAAATTTGGGTTCAAGTCAACATCTCGTGTTACTTGGTCGTCAGGACCACTTTCAATTAGCGGTCGTTTCCGCTGGATTGATGAGGTAACGGTTGAGGACTTGCAGCTTGCAGCACGGCGCGGCGGCGTTTCGCCGTTGGCCACTACGGTGGCGGTCCCTAGGATTAATGCTCATAGCTACGTAGACCTCTCCTTCAAATATGAAATCAACAAGCGCATCAATGTTTGGGGTGGGGTCAATAATGTGTTTGACCAGCAGCCACCTTTGTTAGGCACACGCCAAGAACGAAATAACACTTGGCCTGATACTTATGAAGCATTGGGGAGCGAGCTATTCTTTGGCGTGTCGGCCAATTTCTAGTCGGGAACTTGTGGCACATCAGCAGATGGCGCTGAACCGTCGAGGATTCATCGCCGGCAGCGCCGCTTGTGTGACCCTAGGCGGTGGTATCGTATCATGCGCACGTCCAGACACACGCAACATCTTGCGCGTTGTACCCTATGCGGACTTGCAGGCGCTGGACCCCATCGTCACGACCGTGGGCATTGTCCAGCGCCATGCCATGATGGTGTATGACTTTCTGTTTGCACGCGATGTTAACGGTGCTGTTCAGCCCCAAATGGTTGAGACGTGGGAACGCAGCGCTAATGGCCTCAATTGGACATTTCGTTTACGAGACGGATTGTTTTTTCACGACGGCGCACCTGTAGCTGGCGAAGACGTCGTCGCATCGCTCAGGCGATGGGGCGTGCGCGATGCCTATGGCCGCCAGATTTTTGCGATCACGCGCGATCTTAGCGCCACTGACGTCCGCACCATAGTTTGGCAGCTAGAACGCCCCTATGGCCTAATGTTACAAGCATTGTCCAAAACAGGCGGACCAGCCCCCGCCATCATGCCCAAGCGCTTTGCTGAAACGAGCCCAACCAAGCCCATCACAAAAGCAATCGGCTCTGGCCCGTTTCGCTTTGTCGATGCCGAATGGATACCCGGCGGCATCGCTGTTTATGAGCGCAACGCCCAATATGTGCCTCGCGATGAGCCAGCCAGCGGTGCGGCAGGCGGCAAGCGTGTGTTTGTTGACCGCGTAGAATGGCTCAATATTCGTGACCCACAATCGGCAGTCTTGGCGCTAGCAGCGGGTGAAGTGGATTATGTTGAGAATCCAACACCTGAATTTCTGCCTATGCTTAAAAGTGACGATATCGCTATCGTACGCAATGACCCCCTTGGCACTCAAGGCTTGTTGCGGATGAACCACCTCCATCCCCCTTTTGATAATCCCAAAGCTAGACAGGCGTTATTTTATCTGATCGATCAGAAGCGCTATCTACAGGCTATGTTTGGTGATCCTAACATCACTCGGGATTGCCAAGAGTTTTTTGTTTGCGGCTCCGCTTTGGGCACCGAGACGGGAATACCTGAAGGCCTAAAGCCGGATCGTGCAAAGGCGCGCTCTCTATTGGCAGAAGCAGGCTATGACGGCCGCGAGTTAGTAATTCTGCACCCTACTGATATTGCCTTCATGAACCTCGCGACACTGGTTCTGGCAGACGATTTACGCTCGATCGGGGTCAAGGTTGATCTCCAGGCAATGGATTTTGGTGCTATGGCGGCGCGGCGCTCCAACCGTTCCGCCCCCGAAGCGGGTGGTTGGCACCTTGGCCTTTCCTATTGGCCGGGCGTGGACATAAGTGACCCTGTTTCCAATACGCCGATGCAAGCAAGCTGCGAAAAAGCATGGGCCGGGTGGCCCTGCGATCCTGCACATCAAAGCCTGATTGATAGCTTTGCTTATGCTCAGTCTGATGAAGCGCGCCAAAGGATTGCCAATGAGGTCCAAGCCAGCGCCTATAATCTGGTGCCCTATGTTCCCATCGGCCTATGGTATAATCCAATCGCGTACAGAAAATCCCTTAGTGGGGTATTGAGTGTGCCGGGTAGCAGTGTCTATTGGAACATTAAAAAGCCGGTGCCAACTCTATAGTTTTAGGTGTTAAAGGGGAAAATGGCAGTTCGCGGTATGGCCTGCTCCATCACTTACGGATGGCGGCGCGACTGTTTTGCAAATCGGCTGCACATAGGGGCAACGGGTATGAAAGCGGCATCCTGACGGGGGATTGCTAGGGCTTGGTAAGTCACCGCCTAGAATAATGCGCTTGGCCAATCGGCGCTTTTGCGCATCCAAGATCGGTGCCGCCGACAAAAGGGATTGTGTATAGGGGTGTCGCGGTTGGGCAAAAACAATGTCGCGTGGCCCTGCCTCAACCACTTGGCCCAAATACATCACCGCGACACGTTGGCTAATGTGGCGCACCACGGCCAAATCGTGAGCGATGAACAAGTATGACAAGCCAAATTCATCTTGCAAATCCATTAAGAGATTGACGACTTGGGCTTGTACAGAAACATCTAATGCGGATACCGGCTCATCAAGAATGATCAAGTCCGGCTTGGGGCCGAGAGCGCGCGCTATACCAATCCGCTGGCGCTGACCGCCTGAGAACTCATGGGGAAAACGATCCAATTGATCGCGGCGCAGGCCAACTCTCTCAAACAAAAGGGCCACTTCTTCGCGAAGGGCCGCACCCTTCAGGCCGGTAAAATTGGCCAGCGGTTCTCCTACCGCATCACCGACAGTGCGCCTTGGATTCAGTGAGGCATAGGGATCTTGAAACACCACTTGCAGACGGCGGCGCAAGGGGCGAAGCGCGCTTTCTTCCATCTTGGCAATATCTTGCCCGTCAAAAAGGATTTTTCCCGCATCTGGCGTCTCAAGCCGCAAAATGCATCGCCCGACAGTAGACTTGCCGCACCCGCTTTCCCCGACTAGACCTAAGGTTTCGTTGGCACCAATGGTAAGATCAATACCACTCACCGCTTGCACCGCCTTAACTGGCTTTTTGGTTAGCTGGTCAAACAAGCTGCGGGTTTGTTCAAAGCGCTTGACCAGGCCCGTCACTTCTAACAACGCACTCATGGCTGGATGCCCTCAAGTTCATCGTGCTTCCAGCACGCACTGATATGTCCGTCGCCGACCCGCACAAAGGGTGGGCGCACCGCCACACAATGATCGTCAGCAAATGGACACCGCGCCGCAAACCCACAACCGGGCAACCGCGCCGCATTGATTGGCACAGAGCCTTGAATTTCAGTTAGCCGACCTTGCCTGCCGGGCACCAATGCCTGATCAAGATTGGGCATCGAACCCAATAGGCCACGCGTGTAGGGATGGCGGGGGGCACCAATCAGTAGCTCCACCGGCCCTTCTTCAACTTTACGGCCACCATACATCACAACAACACGATCAGCATTTTCAGCCACCACACCCAAATCATGGGTAATAAGCAAAATTGCGGTACCCAACCGGGCACGCAAGTCACGTAGCAGTGCTAGAATTTGCGCTTGGATTGTTACGTCCAGGGCGGTTGTCGGTTCATCGGCCAAAAGCACGCGAGGATTGCATGACAAAGCCATTGCAATCATAATACGCTGTCGCATCCCTCCCGAAAGCTCATGGGGATATTGGTCGATCCGAAGCTCTGCTTGGGGAATGCGGACCAATTCCAATACTTCCAGAATACGGTCACGAACATCTTGCTTGGTCCCACCTTGATGCAGACTGATCGCTTCGCCAATCTGTTGCCCAACGGTCAGAATGGGATTGAGTGAACTCATTGGGTCTTGGAAGATCATTGCCATCTCTTTGCCGCGAATTCTGCGCATTTGGGCTTCGTCCAAAGTGGCCAAATCGATACCATCCAGCGAAACGCTCCCTGCAACAATCCGTCCCGGTGGATCGGGGATCAGGCGCAAAGCAGACAGCGCAGTTACACTTTTGCCTGAACCCGATTCCCCAACGACGGCCAGAATTTCGCCTTCGTGAAGTGTCAGGCTGATATCATCTACCGCGCTGACAGACCCGGCGCGTGCTGAGAACTCGACCGATAGACCGTCAATTTGCAGCAAGGGCTTTGGCGCGCTCATTTTTTCTCCAGAAATCTGGGATCAAACGCGTCTCGTAAACCGTCCCCCAAAGCATTGACGGCAAGCACCATGATGGAGAGTACAAGGCTTGGGAACAGCACAATATGGGGGGCGAGCTGAAAAACGGTCCGCCCCTCTGCAATGATGTTGCCCCAACTGGGGGTTTCAGGGGGCACACCTGCACCTATGAAGCTCAAGATCGCCTCTGTCATAACTCCAGCAGCAAAAACATAGCTGGCCTGAACCAATAAGGGAGCCAGAAGATTGGGGATTATATGGCGGTAAAGGATCACAGGAACTGTTGTTCCAGACGCCCTTGCCGCTTCGACGAATAATTGCCCGCGCAACCCAACGACCAATCCGCGCACAAGGCGCGTCACGCGTGGTACTTCGGCGATGGTGATCGCAATGATGATATTGCGCAGACTTGGCCCTGTCAGAGCAATCAAAGAGATTGCCAGAAGGATTGACGGAATTGCCATCATACCGTCCATGACCCGCATCAAAACAGCATCAAGGCGCGGAATAAAACCGCTCAGTAGGCCTAACAGTAAGCCAATCGAGATGGACGTGACCGCGACCGCGCACCCAACGATCAATGATACGCGTGCGCCATAAAGTGTGCGGCTATAGACATCGCGGCCGATTTGATCGGTGCCAAACCAATAGTGTCCGCCTGGTCCTTGCAAACGATCAAATGGCGCAATCGATTGGGGATCAATCGGTGCGAGCCAGGGGGCCGCTATTGCCACCAAAGCCATCGCAACCATTAAGCCGGCCCCAAATAGGATGCCAGGACGACTTGCAATAAGGGCAAGCTGGGCGGACTTCACAGCTTTATCCTTGGGTCCAGCAGTACGTAACTGAGGTCAACTAAAAGGTTGACGACAACATAGGTTAAAGAAAACAGCAGGATTACGCCTTGGATCACCGGATAATCGCGCCGCAATATGGCATCAACCACCAGACGACCGACACCTGGTATGTTGAACACAGTCTCGGTCACCACCACACCACTAATCAACATGGCAAAGCTAATTCCGATGATTGTGACAATAGGAATTGCCGCATTCTTGAGTGCGTGGCCAATCAAGACGCGCGCGGTGGACAGGCCTTTAGCTTGGGCCGTGCGAATGTAATCTTGGCGTAATACCTCCAGCATCGCCGCACGGGTCGTGCGTGCTATCAAGGCGGCGTTTAACAAACCCAAGCCAAATGATGGCAGGATCATGTGGCTCAGAAACGGTCCAAATCCCGCGGCTATGGGTTTGTATCCCTGGATTGGGAACAACTTTAGTTGAACCGAGAAGATGAAAATCAAACAATAGGCCAGCACAAATACTGGCACCGAGAAGCCCAAAACGGCAAAGCCCATAGCCCCTTTATCAAGCCAGCTATCGGCTTTCCAAGCCGCCAAAACACCCAAAGGCAAGGCAATCAAAACGGCAAAGAATAATGACATAAAGGTCAGAGCGATTGTCGGCTCAAGGCGCTGAGCGATCAAAGTCGTCACAGGTTTTCCAGAAAAAACCGACACCCCCAAATCACCGCGCAAAATCCCGCCACCCCATTGGAAAAAACGCGTCAAGAAGGACTGGTCCAATCCAAGGGTGGCACGGATACGGGCAATTTCTTCCGCCGTCGCCTGGTCTCCTGCCAGTACGGCTGCAGGGTCGCCTGGAGCCAGATAGAGCAGCGAGAATACGATAATCGCCACCAGCAACAAGACTGGGATGGTAGCCAAAGTGCGCCGCGCAACATAGTCGATCAACGCTTGCTTCCCAAGTAAATTGCCAACACTGACCAAATTTGCGGGTGGTCTTGGACCTTATGATTGGCCGGAATTTCAGCCAAGTTCAAGCGGGACAATGCAAATAGGCGCCTGAAATGTTTCTTGATCCAAGATTGCCTGCTAACACAGCATGGTCATCGTAGGGAGCCTGCAAGTGGACAAGGTCAATAATCTTGAAGCTTATCTTTGGGCCACGCCCAATTCACGCCGTATCTCAATTCTGTTTGAAGAATTGGGCTTTGATTACAAAGTTCACCCCATTAGCATTCGCGCTAAAGAACAATTTCAACCTCATGTCCTGCGCTTAAATCCCTATGGAAAATTGCCAATCGTCACGTGGCAACAGGGTGGAGACCAACACGTTATGAGCGAGTCTGGTGCTATTTTGTTGCGCTTTGGTGCTGTGTCGCCAGAGCTGTTGCCCCAAGGTGGCCGCGCGCGAGACGACGTTATGACTTGGCTCATGTTCGCACTGACATCCCTTGGCCCTATGACTGGGAATGCTCATCATTGGGCTGAATTGGCACCTGTAAAACCGCAAGTCGCGATTGATCATCATGTGGGCTTAGTCACGCGCGCTTACAGGTTTCTTGAAGATCGGCTTGCCAACAGTGACTATCTCGCCGGGACTTATTCTTTAGCCGATATCGCAGCCTTTCCATGGGTTCAGGTCCATGATTGGGCCAATATTGATATAAATTACTTCCCAGCGATAGCAGAATGGCTCGCGCGGGTGGGTAATCGGCCTTCTGTCGCACGCGGCATGGCAACGCCACAGAACGTGGTACTTGCCTGACACATTATCCTTTCAAAGTGCAGACCCAACTTCGATGAAAACAAATTGACTAGGCCCAAAAAGCACAAGCATTTAGAACCTATCCTTAGACATGCAAAATTTTAGTTTTGAAGGTATGGAAACTAACCTAGCGGTGTGGACCTAAAATGAAAGGACACGCACAGATCGGTCGATAAGGATTTTTGTTATCTCCGGAGGTGTCGCCATACCAACTCCCTCCGACAATGCACTTTTCTCCAAATTCCTATTTGGCAGATATGTTGCGCAAACTTGAATTTCAACTTTCTCTGAAACCAGTAATTGTAACATGCTCACTGGACTGGTGCCTAATGGCAACTGTGGCTCAAGCCCTGTTGCAGGCGTATCTCTTAGGGCAAGATCGCCGGCTGACGAGCAAAGTAAGATACGAGGGGTCTCACCTTGTACCAATGCTGCTCGTGTTAAGGTCAAGGCCATTAGCTGAGTCTGAGGGTCTGAGGTTGTGATGATTGTGAAGAGTGAGGCTTTGGTGTGTGAAGCCACACTGTGGGATGCACTTGGTAAAGAAGTGCCAGCAGGCTGTGCCATCGGGGTGTCGGCAAGCACCGTAGCCGGGAATAGTGCGCAAAGCCCACCAAAAACTAAACCTGCGATCTTCATGCTATCATCCATTGTGGCTCTGTCCGAGGAGTTATCATAAACCAGACCAGCATCTCAATGCCTGAATCTGGACGTGTATAGATAGGGGCCTGATTTGATCCCAATTAGGCTACTTTGCAAGTTTGAGTCAGCGAAAAATCTTTGCCCTACATCCTTAGCAGTGCGTCGCTAACAAGTTGCAGTCGGGAAGTGAACCTGTTGGGTCCTTGCATGCACCTATGTCATGAAGGATCACTGATAATCAATGAAAAACAAAGTCGATGTTCTTGTTAACGACTACCTGGTCCTAGCGGCAAAAGCGGGCGACAGGACGGCGTTTGGGCGTCTGGTTGAGCTTTGGCACCCAAAACTTGTCGCCCACGCGTGGCGGCTGTTGGGGAATGGAGACGATGCGCAAGATGCAGCACAAGAGGCATGGGTTGAGATTGCAAAGGGCCTTGGCCGCTTAGTCGAGGTGCGGGCATTTCCAGCTTGGGCCTTTCGGATAGTGACAAGGCGTTGCGGGCGGATCGTTGGGAAACTGGCCCTTGCCCGCAAACTTGAGCGCGCAATTCTGGCCAAGCCAGAATCGGTGGCTGAGCCTGATCCGGCGACTGATGCATCCGACGCCCAGGCTTTGAGTCGCGCAATCCGTAAATTGTCACCAGACCAAAGAGCAACGGTCGCGCTTCACTATTTTGAGGACATGAGCGTCGCACAGGTCGCGGTGGCGTTGGATGTTCCAGTGGGAACCGTAAAAACCCGCCTCATGCATGCCCGTGCAAACCTGCGCGTGGCTTTAGAAGGAGAAAGACAATGAACCAATCAGACGATGCGATTTCAAGAGCCGTTGCTGCCGAAGAGCGTGAACTGTTGCGCGCCATCGGTGAAGAACCACCCTTTCTGTCGCAATCCTTGCGCTTGTTTAGTGGCACTAATGGCTGGGTAAATTCTATTGTGATGGTCGCTCAAACGCTTGCGTTCTTGGCGAGCCTTTGGGCGGGCTGGCACTTCTTTCAAGCCAGCACAGATCTTGAAGCGCTGCGTTGGGGTCTGCCAGCGGCAGTGCTGTTTCTGATGTCGCTCATCCTCAAGCTTTCGCTTTGGCCAGTCATGCTGGTCAATCGCTTGATGCTTCAAATCAAGCAGCTTGAGATCATGTTGGCTAGTCTGGAACGAGAGCGCTAGTGGAAAGCAGGAGAGCCTTGGGCTTCAGACCGGCAAATGCAAGCGGCCAAGCCAATGAAACTTGGGCAGAAGGCTTTGCACGGGTTCAATTGGCGAAGGCTGTAAGCTCATGATTTTGAGGGTTGCCGACACGCTCAAACGCTTGCTTGCCGGGCGGCTATCTCAAAGCCGGTCATGTTGACCAAGGTTGAGCTGTGAAGGCACATCCACCCTTGTAAATAATGCTATCAGGCTTCGGCAAAGCACGCGAAAAAGGCTTTGGCGGCAACGCGCTCAGAATCGGGCAGACTCTCAAATATCTTAGCAGAGTGACGCAATGAAAATACATAGCACGGAAAATTGACGCTTGGAGTTGCAGATGGCTCACCGAGACCGAAAGAATATCCCGTAGAGCTGACACAAGCCCATGCGGTCCAGTCTTTGACATTAAACCGAGCCAATATTGGGGTCTCAAGCGTTGGGTCGGGCTTGAACATGGCTTTTAGCGCGAGCAAATCCCAATCTGGAAAGTGGCTATTGTCAGGGTCTGCTGTGGGCTGAACCCAAGTCAAACTCCATTTGGCAATGTCGAGTATCAATGGCTCGAGGTTGCGACCCATCTCTGATAACTTGTAATGCGTTTGGCCGGCGCTATCGCATAGTAATCCTATTGCACGCATCTCTTTGAGACGTTTCGATAACAGGTTGGTACCCATCCCCTTAAGCCGCTTTTCAAGCTCCGAGAAACGCCTCGGAGCGATAAGCAAGTCGCGCACAATCAGGAGTGTCCACCGCTCACCCAGCAAATCGCACGCTTGGGCAACACTGCAATTTTGTCCATAGTTTCGCGCTTGCATCTTGCCCACCTAACCGATCTGGACTACCCGATAGTCACTATATATAATTAAAGTTGGCTGCCCTATGATGTTATCGACAATCCTTCGCGTCAATGCGGTTTTTACAGGTGCTTGCGGGCTCATATGCCTGCTGGCTACCGCTTTTGTTGTCACTCATTGTGCTATTCCAGAACGGCTTTGGGTGGTGATTTTAGGCTCAATGTTGCTGGCATATGTGCCGACACTATTGCTCGCTGCTTGGTGGCCAACGCGATGGTTGATCAAAACAATAATCGTGCTTGATTGGGGTTATGTTGGTCTAGCCGCAATATTCTACATAACTCATTGGTCAAAGGTAAGTAGCGTTGGTGCTCTTATGGTGATTGGGTCAGCATTTATGGTCGCTGTGTTTGCGGCGCTACAGCAAAAGTACACCTCAAATGCCCTACGAAAGGAATGAACATTGGATAGTAGTGACCTTAGGCTTGAGCTCATTTCGTTTCCAGCTAAGAAGAAGCGCTCCTCGACACCCTTATTGTTCATTCATGGCGGATTTCATGGCGCATGGTGCTGGTCGGATCATTTTATGCCATGGTTCGGGGCACATGGATTTGACTCTTTCGCCATAAGCCTGTGTGATCATGGGAGCAGTCGACGGACCGGTCGAGATGCTAGTTGGCGGTTGCGTGACTACGTCGACGATGTGCATTGGGCAGTCAGAAAAATCGAAGGAAAACCAATTTTAATCGGCCATTCTCTTGGAGGAAGCATGGCTCAAAAAGTAGCAGCCGATGAGGCGTTCCCGGGGATGATATTGCTGGCGCCTTCGGCAATTGGCGGGTCAAACCGCGCTGCATTGCGTATGATGCTCACTAATCCAAAAGCGATGTGGAACGCTCTTGCAAAGAAAGATATGGCTCTAGCTTTACCAGCATTTCTTAACTTCTTTTTGTCAACAGAAATGCCCGCCAAGCAGCGCGACCATATTGTTGGCCATTTGAATGGTCTGACATCATTTGCGGCGGCGATAGACGCCTTTTTCAAAGATCCCCCCAAGCCGCGACTAACGAATATGCCGGTGCTTGTTGTCGCGGGCGAAAAAGATTGGTCGATCCCGCGCTATAAAAACCTTAGCCTTGCTAATGCCTATGGCGGGCAGCTGATCGATGTGCCGACTGCTCATGACATCATGCTCGATATACATTGGGAAATCGCTGCAAACCAGATACTTGACTGGCTAAATCCGCAATTTGTGCGTTAGTCCAAGAAACTTCGGCATCCAGGAATGCAAATCAGTAAGGTTGAACTCGTTTGTCGAGCACGTTTTTAGTTGGGCCAAGCTAGCAACGGGTGACGCAGCTCCTATCTGGGGCCCGTTTGCAAGTAGAATTCAAACGCACCTCACGTGCCTAGGAAATATGTCTGCTTTGGAGGCTTTGAGAATCCCGACTGAATGGCGGCCCTTGGCCGAAGAACGAACCCGCTCCGCGGGAGGTTTGTGCGTGATAGGCTGGGGGCATGGATCTGGGTTGATTGCGACTTTTGTTGAAGCTGTTGGTTTGGGCTCGGATGATGGATGTGCCTTCAACAGAGCAGGAGCAACCTGCCGTGAC
>JAJTIF010000320.1 GCA_021299675.1 Pseudomonadota bacterium
AAAAAATACTTAGGCACTGTCGTGCCAGCCGCGGATAACTACTACGCCGCCTTGAACTGCGCCGTCTTCACTGACGGCTCTTTTGTCTACATCCCTGAGGGCGTGAAGTGTCCGCTGGATCTCTCCACTTATTTTCGCATCAATGCCAAAGAGACCGGCCAGTTTGAGCGCACGCTGATCATCGCTGATAAGGGATCCTACGTGAATTATCTCGAGGGCTGCACGGCTCCTCAACGAGATGAAAACCAGCTCCACGCCGCGATCGTAGAACTCGTGACTTTGGACGACGCAGAGATTAAATACTCCACCGTTCAGAACTGGTATGCCGGAGATAAAAAAGGGCTGGGTGGGATCTATAACTTCGTCACCAAACGCGGCCACTGCGTAGGCAAGAATTCAAAAATTTCTTGGACGCAAGTGGAAGCGGGCTCAGCCATCACCTGGAAGTACCCAAGCTGTGTGCTGATCGGTGAAAACTCGGTCGGGCAGTTCTATTCCGTGGCCCTTACCAATCACTTCATGCAAGCCGACACCGGCACCAAGATGATCCACGTGGGCAAAAACACCCGCTCGACGATTATCTCCAAAGGGATCAGTGCGGAGAAATCCAATAACGTCTACCGAGGTCTCGTAAAGATCATGCCCTCTGCCACCGGTGCACGTAACTACTCTCAGTGCGATAGTATGTTGATCGGGGACCAGTGTGGTGCCCATACCTTCCCCACCATTGATGTAAAGAATGACACCGCTGTCGTCGAGCACGAGGCAACGACCTCCAAGATTAGTGCGGATCAGATCTTTTATCTCAAGAGTCGCGGCTACTCCCAAGAGAAAGCCATCTCTTTGATCGTGAATGGATTTTGCAAAGATGTATTTAAAACTCTCCCTCTCGAATTCTCCGTGGAAGCGGTGAAGCTGATCGAGATGAAACTAGAAAACAGCGTAGGATAAAATATGTTAGACATTCAAAACTTAACTGCTCAAGTTGAAGGCTCCAAGATTCTGCATGGGATTAATTTTCACGTGAAACCCGGCGAAGTCCACGCCATCATGGGCCCCAACGGCTCGGGCAAGAGCACACTTTCTAAAGTGATCGCTGGTCACCCAAGCTATGAAGTCACTGGTGGCAGCATCGACTTTGAAGTGAACCGCAAAAAAGTTGACCTCCTCTCTCTCGAAGCCGACGAGCGCGCTAAGCAGGGCATCTTTTTGGGCTTCCAGTATCCGGTCGAAATTCCCGGTGTCTCTAACATCGATTTCCTGCGGGAAGCCTTCAATGAAGTCTGCGCCTACCAAGGTCTCGACAAGATGGAAGAGGCTGAGTTTATGAATCTGGTGCGCCAGAAGCTCAAACTGCTTGAGATGGATGAGGCCTTCTTACATCGGGACGTGAACGCCGGCTTCTCTGGCGGTGAGAAAAAGAAAAATGAAATACTCCAGATGGCCCTCTTGGGTCCTCGCCTGGCACTTTTGGATGAAACCGACTCGGGCCTTGATATCGATGCCCTGAGAATCGTCGCCAAGGGTGTGAACGCTCTGCGCTCGAAGTACAACGCGATTGTGCTGGTCACTCACTACCAGCGCCTTTTGGATCTGATTGTGCCCGACTATGTGCACGTGCTCTACAAAGGGAAAATCATCAAGTCCGGGGATAAGTCTTTGGCCCTCGAGCTCGAGAAGAAGGGCTACGACTGGCTGATCCAGGAGCAGGTATGAAGCTCACCGGCTTTCAAGACTCACCCATGCTCACCTATCCTCCCTTCACGGAGGCTTGGCGCTTCAGTGCGCTTGAGAGTTTTTTTCAACAAGATCTCACATCATCAAAGCCTCAGTTTAAGGCCACCAGCCACTTAGAAATTTCGGGCGGCAAAGCTGAGGTGAATGCGCTCCCCAAAGGAGTGAGCATTGTAGAGACCAAAATTTCGGGCTCCGATTTTTGGACCAGCCTCGCCCGTTCAGGGGTGAAGTATAAAATAGTGATCTCAGAAAATCTCTCGACTCCCTTAAAGCTCACCATCTCAAGAGAAGGACAGAGCGAACACGAAGCGACCCTGGCCTACCTTGAGATTGAGGTGCTTGAAGGCGTCAAAACGACACTCATTCAGCAATTTAGAGGCACTGAACTTGGCCACACTCACACGGAGACCATGATTCATTTGGCACCTGACTCTCTGCTCGAGCACTCTCTGAGTTTCAGTGAGGGCGCACTCTCCATCAACACTCATGCGATCAAAACTAAAGTTGAGGCGCGGGCCCGCTATGAGCAGACGCTTCTCACCAGCGACTCGCAGAAAACTCGCCTGGACCTTCTCACTGAACTCATGGGCACGAAGAGTTTCGCGAAACTTCGCAGTCTGAGTCTTTTAAAACTTAAATCCACCGTGGATCTGCACTCACAGATCATCCATCATTCAGCAGACACCGCAGCCGATCAGCTGGCCAAGAACCTCTTAGATGGCGATTCCAAGGCGATCTTCACTGGTCGCATTAAGATCGTGCGGGACGCTCAGCGAGTGCACTCCGCACAGCTTAACCGGAACATTTTAAAATCTAAGAAGGCCCACGCCATCGGCCAGCCGCAACTCGAGATTTTTGCCGACGATGTGAAGTGCTCCCACGGCTCGACCACGGGACGCATCGGCGAGAATGAACTCTTCTATTTACTTTCTCGCGGGATCTCGCAGCAGCGCGCTCAGGAGCTTTTGAGCCACGCCTTCATCCAGGAAGTTTTTACGGAGAACTCGGCTGATTCGAAAACATTTTTCACAAATTTTCTGGAGCAGCTATGAATCTGGGCCAGCACTTCCCGATGATCAGCACGCAGATGAACGGCAAGCGCCTGGCCTACCTCGATAGCGCCGCTACCGCGCTCAAGCCCGTGAGCGTGGCCCAGACCATGAGTGCGTATCTTAATGAGCACACCTCAAACGTTCACCGGGGGATCTATTCCTTAAGTGAAGACAATACTCGCCACTATGAAGTGGTGCGCGACCAGGTGAAAGATTTCTTGAACGCTGCCGCTCGCGAAGAGATTATCTTTACCAAAGGCACGACTGATGCGATCAACTTGGTGGCAGCATCTTGGGGTCGCACGAACATCAACGCTGGTGATGAGATCATCATCAGTGAACTCGAGCACCACGCTAACATCGTGCCCTGGCAGATGCTCAGAGATGAAAAGAACGCAAAACTCCTCATCATTCCGATCAAAGATGACGGAAGCCTCGACTACCAGGCCTTTGAAAAGCTCCTTAGCGCGCGTACCAAACTCGTGGCCCTCTCCATGGTCAGTAATACCACCGGGGTGATCACCGACATGGCTGAGGTGCAAAGAATCTTAAAAAATAAAAACATCACTCTGCTCTTAGATGCTGCCCAGGCTGCACCCCACTTTCCACTGGACGTACAGAGTCTGGGAGCGGATTTTCTGTGCTTTTCTGCCCACAAAGTTTATGGCCCCACCGGTGTGGGTGTGCTCTGGGGCAAACAGAGTTTGCTCGAGGCCATGCCTCCCTATCAGGGCGGCGGCAACATGATCTCGACAGTCACCTTTGAGAAAACCACCTGGAATAAACTTCCGGAAAAATTTGAAGCAGGCACACCGGCGATCGCTGAGGTCTTGGGTTTTGGCGCGGCCTTGGAGTTTGTGGCCGAGATTGGTTTTCCTTATATCGAAAAGCGCGACCAGGAACTTTTGAACTTGGCCACGAAGAAACTTTTAGACATTCCAACCCTTCGCCTCTTTGGCACCCACCCCAAAAAAGTGGCGACCTTTGCCTTTGAGATCCCTGGTCTCCACCCCCAGGATCTGGGCAGCGTGCTGAATCAGGAAGGGGTTGCGATTCGCACTGGGCACCACTGCACCCAACCGCTCCTCAAGCGCTTTGGTGTCACGGCTGCTGCCCGTGCCTCCTTTGGACTCTACAATACGGAACAAGACATCGATCAGCTCGTGATGGCGATTAAAAAAGCACAAAAACTCTTTCTGTGAGAACACATATGTCAGACATCTTCGTCCAGCCAACGCCCAACCCCAACGCCCTCAAGTTCATTGTCGACCGTGACGTGATCAAAGAGAGCAAAGCCACTTTCAAGTCGCTCAAAGACTGCAAAGACATCCCTCTGGCACAAGCGCTCTTTGACCTGCGCGGAGTGGATCAGATTCACTTCTTTCAAAACGTCGTGACCATCTCAAAATTTAGTTTTGAAGAGTGGGATAACCTGGAGCCAGCGGTCAAGACCACGCTTGAGAGCATGCTCGAGAGTCACAGTCCTGATTTTAAAATTGTTGACCCCGAAGAAGAGCGCCGGGCGAATATGAGTCCGGAGCAAAAACGCATCGAAGACATCCTCGATCGCCGTATCCGTCCGGGCCTGCAAGGAGATGGCGGTGATATGGTGATCCAAGACTTCAAAGACAACGTGCTTTTGATCAAGTACCAAGGCTCTTGTGGCACCTGCCCCAGCTCCACCGCCGGCACCCTCGAGGCGATCCGCTCGATTCTTCGAGACGAAGTGGACCCCAATATTGAGGTTTACATCGCTCCTTAACGGAGAACTTTGCCGCTCATGCAGAAACAGAGCTAGATCATTTATACTTCTTCTAGAGGTGTGACATGATTTTATCCCTAATTCTTGTCTTTTTTGCTCAGGCACAAAACAATCAAGACCCTTGTACTGAGGCGCTGCGAAGCGCGGCTATCTACTGCAACGTGGTTCAGTACTCCTGTGACAACATCTCCATGTGCCTGGCCCGCCGCAACCGCTGCGTGAGAGGTGTTCCCAAAACAGCTGACGCCTGCCTGGGCCTTAACCCTTGTAACGAACACTTCAACCGCCAGACCGGCCAGGGGACTTGTGAGTACCAGTGGAGCCCGACAGAAAATCAGTGTCAGGTGCGTGGGCAAATTTTACGGAACACCAAACTCTGCCCTGGTCGCCACACGGGTCTGGGCAGTGTGATCAGCCAGGGCTTTGACTACTTTCACGATGAAAACTTCGATTGCCGTGCGGTAGTGGGTTACTACCAAAAAGATAAAAATAAATGTGTGGAGGAGTTGAATAAAACTCGCCGCATCTGTCGTCCCCAGCAGCTCACCGCTGAGTTTCGCCGTCACGAGGCCTTGAAATGCACCAAAGCTGAGGGCCTGGTGTTTGAAGTTCCAATCCCCTCAGCCTCAATCAACGACACACTGAGAAGTGAGAGTAAGGACACGCCAGAAAAGGTTCCAACACACTTTTACGGAAGCGGTGCGAATCAACAGTAGGTCCAATAGCCTTAACTCAATTCTGGAGTAATCTCTCTACCAGTGGAGCGATCTTTCTCAAAAGCAAAGTGAGTCTTCTTCAACCCCATCTTTATGCTTTGTGCCTCATGAGGCTTAAAGGCTTGGTTAATCCAATTGAGCTCGCAGCTATGATGGGTCTCTTTAAAGACCATGTCCCCGAAAAGCTTGTCGATTAGAATGGGGCATTCAGCGTCGATCCTCAGTTGAAAATAGAGTGTGCTATAAACATAGTCTTCGGCGTTTCGGGTGAGCTTCGCTTCAATTGGGTTTCGAAGTATGTACTTATAGACATTGACCAGATAGGTAAAACTATCGATGAGAGAGCCTTTGTAGCGTCCGCCGAAAATCTTATTAATTCGACCGGTTTTTTTCTGCATTTTTAGGGTCACTCGCTTCATAAAAAAATACATCAGGCGATCGATATCAAGAGTTGGTGTGAGTACGAGCAGATGGAAGTGGTTATTCATGAGCACAAAAGCGGCGACTTTCAGTCCGTGCTCTTGTTGCAAGCTTTTCAGCTCAGAAACCATGATGCTCCAGACTTCATCTATTGGAAGATAGAAATACTCGCGATTATTCGAACGGGCAGTGATGTGGTAGTAATTTGAATCTGACCGGATAATGGCTTTCCTAGGCATAGGCCCTCCTTGGAGAGACGGTCAGTTAACTCATTAGTGGTAGCAATTCAAACAGGAAGGTTTTTAATTAGGGTTTATTTCAATTCAGAAAACAACAGACTAAGCAACGTCAACTGATAAGTCTGCTGAAAGGTTTTTCTTATGGAATTCTTCTTTGATTAATCTCTTTTTTTGAATTAATTTATCATGTGAGGACATGAACAGTCATATTGATTCGTCATAAAAGGCAGCCATCTTGAATATCAAAAAAGCATTAATAACTGAACTGGGAATGACAAAGACTATAAGTATATTTACCAAATTATTTTGTTGGGTCATGATTTTATTTTATGTACTTTGGATCATGTTTCACGATGAATCTGGCACTCCATATCCTGTAACATTTGAAATAGCTTTTTTGATGATAGTTGTGTCTGTGATTTGCAACGTTGGTTTTTATCTGTCCTTAGTAAATTGCAAGAAGAATTTAAAAAAAACGATAACAGCTCTTCTTTTGATTGGAGCTTTTTTTAATTTTTTCATGTTTATATCATTTGCTAACACACCTTTTGAATTTTTAGATCAAGAACAATGGTCCATGCTGCGGATGTATCTAGCATATGGATCTGTATTATTTTCTTTAGCAATTAGTGTATTTGTACTGAGGTATAAAAAATGATTTCCGAAAAGATTGGAATTAAACTCTGGGATTTAAGGGCGGAGGCACGTGATGAACTGTATCTATTAATCGATAAGCATTTCAAAAGAATGCCACGGAATTCAGATGGCACAATAAAAAGCAGCGATCCAAGTTACAATGACAATGACATTGATGCTTTAAGGCACTCTTATGTAAGCGCTGTGTATGTGATTGAGTTTAGCTATGAAACTTCTGAATTACTTGGGCGATTAAATGAATTTCACCCAAGAAGAAATGAAATCAGGTCAAGGAACATGGACTTGTGGAATAATTCCGTGGGAAGAATCTATGGTAAGAAGCTCAAAAGAGGAGATGATTTATTTATTGCTCTTCTGAAAGCCCTTAAGGAAGGTGAGCTGATTATTACACCAAATGATCCACGCAAATATAAAGGTCCTAAGAGAATAACTCGCTTGCCCAAATCTTTTGTCATCAAAGTTAAAGAGAACAAAACTGGTGCCAACATTGAGTTTTTTGATGTTCGCAACAAACGAATGATGACAAAAGAACAATTCATCGCATCTATTAAAGCTGGACGCTACCCTGGGTATGCCGTGAGGAAACACCATTCAGGTGAGTTTCCGTATTCTACCAGAGACAGATTCAGCTTCAATAATCTTGGATAAGACAGTGCTGAATTCAAGAGCAACTTTCCACTAAAGACAATATTCAGACAAAAAAAGAAGACGCACTGCTTAAGTAAAAGTGTGTTGGAACTCTTAGACCCAATTCTGAGGCCGATAGTAGCTCATCATCTTTTCATGCACACTGCCCTTAGGTGGAGCGTACTTGTAGGTGAATTTCGTGCGCGCTGGAAGAGAGATGAGAATCGAATCCGTGCGGCCGTTAGTACGTAGCCCAAAAAGAGTGCCTCGGTCATGCAGGAGATTAAATTCCACATAACGCCCACGACGGTGGAGCTGAAAATCCACATCGGCCTCATCATACTTCTCATGCATTCTTTTTGTGACTAAAGGGAAGTAACTCTTGATGAAGTGCTGGGAGAGATCCGTCACCATTTTATAATCAGCCTCAATGTTTCCGGTGTTGAAACCATCAAAAAATAGACCCCCGATCCCTCGCATCTCACCCTCACGATGAGCGTTCACAAAGTACTCGTCACACTCTTTTTTCATAGGCCCATATTGGCTGCCGGCCGCTTCTTTCCACACGCCGTGGAAGTAGCGAAAGTCTTCTTCGTGGGGATAGAAGGGGGTGAGGTCAGCGCCGCCGCCAAACCAGAGTTTTTCACCCTGCTGAATCATACGAAAATTGGCGTGCACGGTGGGCACACGGGGATTAAAGGGGTGGATGATCAAGGAGATGCCTGCGGCCCACATCTCATCACCCGAGCCTTGGAGTTTCTGGGCGAACTGCGGATCGATCTTACCGAACACACACGAGGTGTTCACACCCGCGTTCTCAAAAACAGAGCCACTAAAAGCGCGGGTCTTACCACCGCCACCGGGATTTCCTGAGTGATCTAGTCGCTGCCACAGGTCTTCAGTGAGCTGAAGCTTCGGGTCGAGCTTGTGCATTTCAGCGCTAATGGCGTCCTGTAAATTCATCACATGGCGATGGAATCTTTCTTTTAATTCGTGCGACGTGAAAGCTCGT
>JAJTIF010000290.1 GCA_021299675.1 Pseudomonadota bacterium
GATTCCTGGCACGAGATCTGAAGCACTCCAGCTTGGGTGATGAGGTTTCCATAGCGCTCTCTAAAGCGTGCGAGCACGTCGGGGGAGAGTGTTTGATTGAGACCTATCGCCCACTCCATAGTGACCTTGGAGTTGACCTTATTGACGTTTTGTCCTCCCGCTCCTGAGGAGCGAGAGTAGTTGAAGGTGAGCTCTTCAAAGGGGATTCTCATCCCCCGAGTCTATCACTAGAGAGTAGGATGGGTCTCTAGTGTTTTTGGATGGATCAGCTCAGTGGCGTTCTTGTAGAGACGAGGTGTCTGGTACAAAAGCTTCAGAGCATCCCACTTGGGCATATATTTGTACTTTTCTGGATAATTTAACTTCAAAGCTTCATGAATTTTTTTTGCATGTCGTCCAGAAACTCGTGGGAAAAGGTGATGCTCAACATGGTAGCCAAAGTTCAAGTGAAGGATGCTCCAAAACTTTGGAGTCGTGACCGTCAGAGAGTTCTCTAGTGGGTCGTTGATCTTGGTGAGCGGCGAGAGGTTATGGTTGGTGAGGATGTAGCTTAGTACGGTGTAGTTCTGAACCATCAAAGGGATGATGGCCAGGTAGAGAATGTTTTCGAATCCAATGGCGTACAAGTAAGCACTGGCTGCGACTGCGATGATAGCGAACTCGACGCTCACGCGCTTGTGATCCATCTTCTCCCACATCTTATTGCCAAAACGCATGTAGACTTGGTTCATGACTGACTGGAGGGAGAACCAGTAGAAGAGATAGAAATAGCTGACGGGGTTCTTCGAGCCGGGTGCGAGTTCGAACACAACTTTCATGAACTTTGAGCGCTTAAATACACTCAAAGTAGGGAATGCATCCGGGTCTTTGTAGATGAGCTGGGTGTTGCCGTGGTGAAGCGTGTTGTGCCAGAAGCGCCAGTAGGTTTGGCTGACGAGAAAAGGTCCGAAACCGATACTTCCGATAAGAGTCTGAAGCATGGGCGATTGAACGATTCCGCCGTGGAGAGTTTCGTGGGCAATAAAGGCCATCCCGGCGTTGAACTGGCCCATGGCCACACCAAGAAGAATCTTGAGTGACCAGTGTAGATCTAGAGTTGTGATGGCATAGATAATGGCGGCGTTTAAAACAAGAAAGCCCACCAAATAAAAAGCACGAGTGGGTGTCCGTTTAAAAATCTCTTGAGGAAGGTGTGCCTTCAATTCTTGTTGATAGGTACCGAGAGCTTTAAGTGGCTCAGGAGTCACTGAAGTGGATTCAGTTTCAGGTTGGGTTTTGAAATGCGGCTGATAAGATTGAGATTGCGGCAATGCGTCAGTTGTCGAGTTCAAGATCTATCCTTGTCTGGGTATCTAGAGAACTTAACAATTTTGACACAACTTTTAAATATCAAATGCGAAGGTGCCAGCCTCCTAGGAGGCTGGCACCGTTTCCTAGGCACCGTTTCCTAACTTATCGAGATATCAAGGCTCCCTGAATATCCTCTTTCGTGAAATAGACACCATGGGCACGAAAGCTAGAAAGATCCGTGAGTTTGAGAGTGTGGGGGACAAAGTCCATGGACTCGATTTCCTTTTTAAGGATGACCCGGTTTTGGGCAATCACCAACTCTACTTTGTCCACTGGAATGACAAAACCAGCACCCGTCACTTCACCCAGCAAGAGCCTGGCTCCCGCGCTCTCACGGCTAGAGAGCTGGATATTGCGTGACTGCAAAAGTCTCTCTGCTTGGGTGCGGTTGAGGTTGGCGAGTGCCTGAAAGGAAAAGAGCGTGCTCAAAAGAATAATAAGAGTTTTCATTGCATGACTCCATGTGGGCCGGTTAAAAATGTTTCGCAAAGATTGATGGTAAAATAAGGAATGTGACCCTGCTTCTTTGGGTTACTCATGATCGCATGGGTTGCCTTGGCTGCTTCCCTTTGAATGTCTTTAACTTCTTTGATGGCTTCCTCGGAGAGAGACTCGCTCAATGAGTACATGAGATTCAGGCCCTGAGAAACGGCTTCCGGCTTATACAGACTCACGAGCTCCGGCAGATGCGAAGCGGCTGTCTTGAGATCAAGGCTAAAGTCTTGGTGAGCAGCCTTGATAATGTCATTTTCTACGATCAACACTTTCATCTCCACGAGCGTCTGAGTTTTCTTCACTCCCATGGCGCCAAACAATTCTTGAATCTCACTCCAGTCAGTCCCTTTGTGGTTCGCCGCGAGCTTGTAGATAAAATAATTCGTGCGGTCTTTCAGCACCTCATTGAGATCCAGCGAGAACACTCTCTCCTGAGCTCCTTCGAACACAAACGAACCAAAAACTTTCTCTAAGTGCTCTTTTAGCTCCAAGGGTAGGAGGTTCAAGAGTTTTGCTACATTCTTTTCGCGCTTCATGTACGCGCAAAGGTTTAGGACGGTGTGGGGTGCCACTTCTGTTTTGGTTTCTTCCTGGAGAAACCGGCGAAGGGTGGTGACGGGAACCTGCGCGCGCGAGGCGAGAGATTGAACGGTGACTCGGGGGTGAAGCACCATGTAGTCTTTCACCATCGCGCGGAGGATTTCTGACACACTTGATTTTGACTGAGCGGAAACTTCTTGTTGCAAAGTTTTCTCCTGTACTCAAGTCGTATCAACACTTCATTCGCTCTGAAAACAGCTCCTTATATAAGTAGGTCGATGTTAGAAACCCCGGTGACACTTTGTCCCTGTTAGCGAGAAACCACACGTCTGATCACTCTTCCTGGTGTCGTATTGCTCCCACAAGGA
>JAJTIF010000039.1 GCA_021299675.1 Pseudomonadota bacterium
GCCTTCATTGACCATCTTTAAACTGTCTTGTGACGTGTGGCCCGATTGGTTCGCGCGCACATGCACCTTCACCAGATTGCCCGGCTCATACAAGCGGGGCTTAGAGTTTTTTCCGCCGCCCATGCCACCGTAGACATAAAAACTCGTCAGCGTCCCTTGGCGCAAAAGCACGCGCGCGATGAGGTCACGCTCTTTTTGGGGAATAACTTGAATGACCAGTCCCTCGAACTCCATAGAGCCAAGCCTTTAGTGTGATGCTGAGTCGGTTCATCATAACGCGAATAAAAAGCTTAAGAAAAGCACTCATCTTGGATGGCAGTGGGACATTGGGGTGCGAGAGACTCCCCCACACTTCAAAAGCTCCTCCCCGCCGTCCAGCCCTGGTCTGCATCTGATGGATCATCCACCACGGAGCTGACTCGTCGAGCAGGATAACTCGCTCAAGTTTTGGCAGATTGACTCCGTGGGAGAGGCAGCTGGTGGCCACAATTATGTCCGGCGCCGTTTCCCGCGAAAGCCTCTCTTGAAAGGCACGGGTTTCACCGCCTTTGCACCCCCAGGCCCTCACCCCCTCCTGCCCTAATCGCTCCACCCAGTTATCGACTTCGTGGCGGTGAGGACAGAAAACAATTGTTCTCTTGGACACCGTCATCAACTCCTCTCTCCATTCTCTGGGCCCTAAGAGATAGCGCACCTCGCGGTTATGAAAGGTAAAATTTCCGGCATCGCCGATCAGTAAATACTCGTGGGAGTGTGACAAGGTAGAAATCAGAAAATCTTTCACCTCATGGTCTAGGGTCGCCGTCATTCCAATCCCTCTCAGACCTGAAAGGCAGAAGCCATACCAGGCCTCAAGATAAGCGGGCCTAAAACTTTCTCCCCACCTGTGCATAAGATGGATCTCATCCCAGATCACAATCAAACGAGGTTTTAAACGCGCCAGACTCTCCCAGTCATAACTTAAAATTTCTTCAGGTAGAACTGTGTTTAAAACAGAGCAATTGCGCTTAACCTCTATCGCAAGAGCTCTGAGTGGAGAGATGAAGAGAAACTCCTCTTCACCAGAAGTGACTAATTCCACAATATGTTTTGTTTTCCCCCACGCAGGAGGAGCGATCCAGAGCTGAAATACCTGTTGAGGAAAATAGTCCATCTTGCTTTTGTATTGAGTTACGAGGAGGAACTCAAATTGTTTAAAAAAATTCACAAATCTTTTTCCTTAGCTGAAACAGTTATTCTTCGATAAACTGTGAACATGTCTACGAACAATCTCGGCGAGATGGGTCAGAAGCTTATCGAACTAGCCGGAGACCTCATTGCCGTTTCTACCAAAGATGGATTTTTCCTCGCGCTCAGCCGGGAGTGGGAATACGTGCTCGGTTATCCAGTAGAAGAGATCCGAGCGAAAACTTTTATGAATTTCGTTCACCCCGAGGATCATCAGATTACTTTTGATTGTCTGGGATCCCTCAAACTTGGTTTGGATGTTAAAAACTTCAAGAATCGCTACATCAGCAAGCATGGAGATGTCATCTGGCTCGAGTGGTGTGCCCTCAGCGAAGCCGACACGGGTTTGATTTATTCCAAGGCCAGAGTGCTAGAAACAGACATTAAGCTCGAGCAGCTCTATCTCGAGCAGCACAAATCCTTTCAAGCCAACAAGCTTGCGATCTTGGGTGAGATGGCGGCAGGCGTAGCTCACGAGCTCAACAATCCTCTGGCCATCATTGCGGGCTACCTCCAGATTATGGACCTTGAATCAAACTCAGCTGAAGGAACAAACCCCGAACAACAGAAGATTCTCTCCTCCATGATGCGAGCTACAGAGAGGGCCACAAGTATTGTGGAGAATCTGAAGTCCCTTTCCCGTGATGCCTCAGTGGATGATCTCCAGGTAACGAGTTTTCAGGAAATCATGGACTGCTCCGTCAACCTGCTCCACAACCGTTTTGAGCGGAACCAAGTGAAATTTGAGTACAAGGCACCTACGCAGGAGCTCTTACTCAACTGTCGCAGAAGCGAGCTCTCTCAACTTTTCTTTAACATGATCCTCAACGCCCTAGAAGCCGCTCAGAAAGACACTGATCCTTGGGTGAAGATCCAAACCAGCTCTGAGAAGCAACTGTTAACAGTCACGATGAGCAACTCGGGCGCCACTATTCCCCTCGAGCTGAGAGGAAAAATTTTCAATCCCTTTTTCTCCACGAAACTCAGTGGATTTGGCACCGGCATGGGACTCTCCGTCGCTGCGAGTGTGATTCAGCAACACGGAGGATCCATCATGATTGATCCTAATAATCCGCACACGACTTTTGCGATTAAGTTGCCTTTGCTGGAGGAAGTTCCATGAAAGTTGTTGTGATTGATGATGAGGCAGAGATCGGAGAAATCCTGGCCTATCTTATAAAAAAAGAAGGGCTGGAGTGCCAGTCATTCGTCAGCCCTTTTGAAGCCGCTGATGCCATCTTGGGCTCGAATCCTGGTTTTATTATTTGTGACTTTAAGATGCCCGGCTTTAATGGCCTGGAGTTGTTTAACAAAGTTAAGTCCCACATCTCCTGCCCCTTTCTTATTTTGACCGGTGAGCCCAGCACTGATCCAGAAGAACTTAAGGCCCAGGGGATTCAAGATGTTTTATTTAAGCCACGTGATCTCAAACGAGTAACGCAGCTTGCAAGAAATCATTTATTACCTAATTAACGCATTATCCTAGTCAAACAGAAAGCAAGCATGATCAAATTACTTTTGTAACAAAAGGATGATTATGCGTCATTGGATGACAGGTGCCATCATTTTATGTTTAGTGGGCTTTCTTTCTTTTCTCTCAGCCCAAAATAAAGTTAACGACTACAGCCTCGTTGAAGGCTTGCGCGTGGGTACTCCAGTAGCGGGTTTAGGTTTTCTAGGTCACCCCCTTTCCATGAATCAAAAAGAGCGCGTTTACCAACTGCCTGACTACTCATCTTTGGTGATTCACACCGACGGCGACAAAGTCACAGGGGCATGGCTTCAGCTGAAGCAACCGATGCGCATCGACGACCCCACTATTAAACAAGTGCAGTTTGTTCAGCTCGAGATGGACAATGCTCTTGCCCCGACGTGGTTCTATGCCGGAGCCGCTGATGAAGGTCGCATCTACCGTGTGTCTGAGCAGGGATTGATTGAGAGCATCTCATGGGTCAAGCCCTTCAACGCTCTTGGTCCGAAGCAAAAACTCCAGGCCTTGCTCAAAGAATTTACCTACAAAAAATCCTACTCACTATGATTTTACAGGTTGAGAAATTATTTGATGATCAAATCCGCCCGGCACTCGCCCAGCACGGTGGGAACGTGGAGATCATCGACATCGACAATCAGAAACTCTTCATCAAGTTTCATGGTGGCTGTCACGGATGCTCGAGCTCAAACGCCACACTTAAGGGCGGCATTGAAACGCTCATCAAACAGACTTTCCCCGATATCCTAGAAGTCATTGACCTCACCGATCACACCAACGGATCCAATCCCTACATGACCTAAGCCCAATGCGGCTTCAGCGGATTTGTGATAACCGAAAGTCTCTCGCGGATCTGATTCACTCGCTCCATTGAAAACTCTGCAGTAATCATTCCTTCTCCCTCACCAGCATCGGCAAGAATCTCGCCCCAAGGATCAACGATCAGAGAATGCCCGAAGGTCTTCATGCGATCGTTATGTACGCCCCACTGGCCCGAAGCCACAACGTAGCATTGGTTCTCAATGGCGCGCGCTCGAACGAGTGTGTGCCAATGGGCCTTTCCCGTTGGGACGGTAAAGGCGGAAGAAATACTCAGCACATTCGCCCCTTGGGAGCTGTACCAGCGGAAGAGTTCAGGAAAGCGCAGGTCAAAACATATGGAGACGCCAAGCTTCCACTCACCCACATCAATCATGAGAGGTTTGGAGCCTGCTGTGTAGACCTTGCCCTCATTGATGACAGTGCTCGATGGGTGCTTCGAGAGGTCACAGGCGAAGAGATGCATTTTGTCGTAGCGACCAAGCTCCACACCCTGCGGGTTAAAATTGTAACTTCGATTAAGAATTTTCCCTTGCTCGCGGGTGGCCACAGAGCCCCCCAGTATGTAGAGACCAAACTCCACGGAGAGCTTTTTTATTTCTTGGTAATGCTCATTTTCTCCCTCAATGAGATAGGGCGTGGGATCAATTCCATTGGACATAGAATAAAATACTTCCGGCAGGAAGACCGCTTCTACATTCTGAGCTTTGGCTTGCGCGAGGTAGTGACGAATACGATCGAGATTAAACTTATAGTCGAGCTTACTTTCAAGTTGGATTGCGGCTACTTTCATATTCATCCTTTGTGGTTTACGGATAGCACCTCCATGAGGGATCATCAACCATGCTTAAAAAAATTCTTCTCAATAGCGCGAAATTTATTTTAGCTCTCGCTATTCTCATATGGCTGGTCCAATCCGGCAAACTTGACTGGACGCTCCTTGGTAAAATTTTCGACCATCCAGTGAATCTTTTTGTGGTCGTGGTGGTGCAGTTATTTGTCCTGGGCCTCCTCACGTATCGCCTGCGCCATCTTCTATCCCCTCGCACCAGTGTACGCCTGCCATTTAAGAAGCTCTATCTCATCACTTGGATCGGGATGTTTTTTAGCTCCGTCCTTCCGGGCAGTGTCACCGGTGACATCATAAAAGTTTGGTATCTCAAGCGAGAAGACAAAAGTTTCTCTACTCCCTTCCTGCTCTTTATCTCATTTCTCGATCGACTCATGGGACTGACCGGGCTGGTGCTCTTGATGGGTTTGTTTTCGATCTTGAACTATCAGAAACTATCGGCTCTCTCTGAAAAGCTCGTGCCGCTTTTGCATTTTAATTTCATTTTGGTCTCGGTGGTATTTACCGCCCTCGTGATCTACTTCTTTTTTCCTCAACTGATCAATGCGTTACTGGGACTTCTGCCAAAGCACTCACTCAAGTGTCGCCTCGAAGCTCTTGGAGTGATCTCTCGGGGGCACGCAAACAGATTTTCACTGCGATCATGATTAGCGTCGCCGTTCAGTTTCTAAGTGTACTGATCTTCCACATCCTGGTTAGCCCGCACTACACCACAGACCTCGACTTCACGACGCTGCTGAGCTTTATTCCCTTAGGCTTCATGCTTGTGGCCATCCCTATCTCCCCCGGTGGTCTCGGGGTGGGACACGTCGCCTTTCAAACACTCTTCGGGTTCGCCGGCGAAAGCAATGGCGCCAATCTTTTCAATCTCTACTTTGTAGTCATGATGTGCATCAACCTTCTCGGTTCAGTGCCGTGGTTGATGCTGAAGAAGAATGTTAAAAATTAGAAAAGTTTTTTGGGCGGTGGCGGAGCTCCGCTCACGACAGACTTCGCAAAGTTGATGACCTCAGCATCCTCTTCGTTTCCGTAGAAGCCCTGAAACAAGGAGTAGTGCTGGGTGAGAAATGATCGCTGACCTGCCTTGAAAAGCTCCACGGAGTGAGCCTCACAAAGAAATATACGAATCGACTTATCCGCTCCCGGATAGAGATAGTTCACCTTCACCGTTTGTTCTTCGTTGGGTTTGGTGTATTTGCAAATAAGGCAGCGAGGCTTTTTCTTCGTCAAAATAGTCCCTAATTAGAAAACAAAAATTTTTGCGGGCTCAATGTGCTGATAGTGCATCGACTTTGTTTTCAGTGACTCTAGTTTAAGCAGATACTTTAATTCTTCTTCAAAAGAATTCATCTTGCGAATTATCTTGGATTGCTTCTTGAGGATTGATCGCACACTCGGAGGAAGTGTACAGACCCCGTGGAGCAAGTAGCTCTGATTCTTGTACTTCAGCACGCGACCTATGAAGAGATCATCTTCCACCAGACCAATGTTTTTGTGGCCCTTGGCGAGGGCGATCTTTTCGTCATGGAGCAGATCGAGCAGGATGATCTGATTGCGGAAGCTAATCTTGTTGTATTCGAGAAGAGTGTGGTTGACGTTAAGGAAAGCTCGAGAGAGCTCCTCATCGAGCTGTTCACGGCGGATGTAGTCTTCCACAATTTTTTTCCCAGAGTCATCTTTCCACTGGAAAAGATACCACTCGTTGAAGCAGTTCATCCGGCTTTCAAACTCGTCTTTGTCTTCATCCAATTTTCCAGTGAGGGAGACATAGGTCTCCTTGGCCTGTTTTAGACTTTCAAAAAATTCTCCTTGGGTATAGAGAGAAAGCATCTTATCAATGTGGGAATCAATCACTTCAAGCATGGTGATTATTCTACTCGTCAACCTTGAGAACTGCCAAGAAGGCTTCTTGGGGGATTTCAACGTTCCCGACCATTTTCATCCGCTTCTTACCCTCTTTTTGCTTCTCGAGGAGCTTACGTTTACGGCTAATGTCACCACCGTAACATTTGGCTAGAACGTTTTTGCGAAGGGCCTTAATGGTCTCGCGCGCAATAATCTTGGCACCTACGGCAGCTTGCACTGCAATATCGAATTGCTGGCGATCGATAAGTTTCATCAACTTTTGCGTCAGGTCTCGGCCCTTGTTGTAAGCCGTATCCCGGTGAGTAATCACTGAGAGTGCATCCACTTTATCGCCATTCAAAAGTACATCCAGCTTCACCAGATCCGCTGCTATGTAGTCGTGCAGATCATAATCCATCGAAGCATAGCCCTTTGAAAATGATTTCAGCTGATCGTAGAAATCATACATCATCTCAGAGAGCGGCAGGATGTAGATCAGTTGCACACGGTCTTCAGTGATGTAGTTGATCGCTTGCTGAGTTCCGCGACGATCCTCACAGAGCTTAATAATTTTTCCCACGTACTCATTGGGCAGATGCAAACTCACCTTCACGGTGGGTTCGCGGATGGTATCGATGAGGCCTGTGTCCGGCAGCTTGGATGGGTTCTCAACCATCAAGACCTCGCCTGTAGTCGTGTGAACTTCGTAAGCACACGAGGGCGCCGTGGAAATGAGGGCCAGGTCAAACTCGCGCTCAAGGCGTTCCTGAATGATGTCCATGTGCAAGAGACCTAGAAAGCCACAGCGAAAACCAAAGCCCAGGGCCTGAGAGGTCTCAGGCTCATAAGTGAAGGAGCTATCGTTGAGTGCCAGTTTAGAGAGCGCTTCCTTGAGATCTTCGTACTCCTCAGAGACGACCGGGAAGACTCCGCAAAACACCATGGGCTTTACTTCTTTGTAGCCCTTCAGGAGCGGCGTTGAGTCTTTTTTATCCGCATGAACAATCGTATCGCCGATCTTCACATCACGGATGGTCTTGATCCCACAGATGATCATGCCTACTTCACCGGCCCCCAGTTCATCGACCTCGACGTAGAAGGGCGTGTTACAGGCGAGCTTCAGGACTTCGTAGTCCATGTGAGAGTTCTTAAAGTGGATCTTATCTTTCACCTTCAGTGTTCCTTCCATCACACGCCCAAGAACCACGACGCCGCGATAAGAGTCAAACCAGGAATCAAAGATGAGAGCTTGAAGTGGTTTTGAGCCCACGCCCTTTGGAGGTGGTACTCGTCGCACAATTTCTTCGAGAAGCAGATCCACCCCAATTCCAGACTTACCGGATACTCGAGGAGCGTCTTGCGCAGGGATCCCAATGACATCTTCAATTTCTTGCATGACCTTATCTGCATCAGCATGTGGAAGGTCGATCTTATTGATCACCGGAATGATTTCAAGATTGTTTTCAATCGCCATGTAGACGTTAGCCAAGGTCTGGGCTTCAATGCCCTGAGAAGCGTCGACCACCAGAAGAGCTGCCTCACAAGAAGCCAGCGAGCGGGAAACTTCATAGGTAAAATCCACGTGTCCAGGAGTGTCGATGAGATTGAACCAATAGTCTAGGCCGTCTTTGGCACGATACTTTAAGCGAACCGTCTGGGCCTTGATGGTAATCCCGCGCTCTTTTTCGAGATCCATGTTATCGAGGAGACGATCGGATTTTTCCCGATCAGTGATCGCGTTGGTCATTTCAATTAACCGGTCCGCCAATGTCGACTTACCGTGGTCAATGTGAGCGATGATCGAAAAGTTACGAAGCATTTTTGGGTCGAGAGCCATAGTATCCCTGGTTTTTTATTACAGGGCATCACAATAGCTCAAAAACCCTATTTAGTTAAGATTATTCAGCCCTAACGAGGACTAACTAAAAACCTCATGGGAAATGATCATCATGTAGTAATCCGAGTTATTATCCTTGGCCCGGATTGGGATAACGTTGGCGTAGCCGTGGTAAGGTTCGTCCAAGTCTTGGTAAACATATTCGTTTGATTCCGCATCTTTGACTTTCTTTCGACGAGGAACAGTGATTTCAGCGTTTTCAATTTTTGAGCGGCGCTTGATGGCGACGTCAAAGGTCTCGACGATGCTTTCCGGGAAACTGACCTCTGAGAACATCTTGTTGATCACGTCGTCAGACTGCATGTCTAGCAGACCATACATGCTGTTATTCATATAAACTAACGCACCCTTCGCGTTGGCCACCAGGATATTCTTTTTGACCATGTTCGCAAGAAGATCAAACTTACGGTGCTCCACATTGATGCGATCTGTCCGTAGCTCCTCATAGCGCTTGATCGAGGTGATCATTTTATTGATCTCCCGGGACAGCTCACCGATCTCATCATTCTGATTGTAGTAAATGCTCACGTCGAAGTTTCCTTCTCTCAGCTCCCGAACCGCGTCACGGATCTTCTTAAAAGGCATGGCGATTTTCCCCGGAATAACCAGAGAAAGGAGAATCGTTCCGAGGAAGGTGATGATAAGCGTGATCAGCATGTTCCGGCGGGTCTCGCCGATGATAGACTTCACCTGCTTATCTCGCTGCTCATTTTGGTAATACTGGATGTCCTGGAAATCAGAAAAGGCTTCAAGGATCTTGTCCGTCAGCTCAGAAATGGTCGAAAGGCCTGCGTTGTCGCGATAGAAGAGGGCGGACTTGCGTACGATGGTCTGCAGGGATTCTACATAGCCAAGCATCTTTGAGATGATTTTCTTCGCCTCCACTTCAGAGTAGTAGCTGTCAAGGCGTTGGAGTTGAGTGGAGAAGCCTTCGCACAATACCTGCAAGCGACGAAGATCATCTTCATTAGACTTCGTCGTGAGAATCTTCTTTTGGAGTTTTAGGATCGACACCGTGCTCATCCGAACCTCATCCGAAAGCAGAGAGATTTTATTGGTGTTATCGGTGATCGTGGTGATCTGGTTGTTGAGAGAGTCGAGGAAGAAGAAGACTGTCCCCCCCATGATAAGAACCACAAAGTTAGCGATAATAAAACTGATGGCGACACGTGCTTTCAGAGAGAGATTCATAACTAGTTTTCCTCTAGGTCGTGGAATAAGCGATCAAGGTTCTTATCGTTTCCGACGATCACAACGATGTCATCTTCTTCAATGACGTCCATCGGGAGTGGAGAATCGTTGATAACAATTTTAAAAGAAGCTTTCCCATCTTCAGTTATAGTAGGAACGCGTTTCTGAAGAGCGACGATGTTCAACGAATAAGACTGACGAATTTGACTTTCAACGAGCGTTTTTCCGTGAAATTTTTTCCCGAGTTTTAATTCGACGATCGAATAGCCCGCCGAGAAGTTGAAACGCTGAAGGACGTAAGGAGCTGCAATCTTCGAGGCGATGATGTCACCCATCTCTTCCTCGACTTTCACGATCTCTGAAGCTCCAATTTCTCTTAGGATGTGTTCGTGCAACAGACTTGTCGCTCGAGCAATGATTCGACCCACCCCTAGTTTACGGAGGGAGGCAACCGCCATGATCGACATCTGGATGTTGTCACCAATCGCGACCACCGCCGTGTCCACATCCGTGATATTGAGGGCACGCATGGCTTTTTCTTGCGTCACATCTATGCACACCGCATGAGTCACACGGTCCTTGATCTTTTCGACGAGACTCTGCTCACTGTCGATGGCCAGAACCTCTGCACCTTTCTCTTGGAGACGAGTTGCGGTCTTACTTCCGAATGTCCCAAGCCCAATCACTGCAATAAACATACTTCCACCTTATCCAATGAGAACTTTACTTTCAGGATATTTCAATCGATCTCCACCGGCCTCATGCTCTCCGACAGCCAGCACCAGGGTCAAAGGTCCCACGCGACCAATAAACATGAGCGCAGAGATCACAAGTTTACCGACGACGGTCAGAGACCCTGTAATACCGAGACTCAGTCCCACCGTCCCAAACGCTGAGACGGTCTCGAAGAGCAGAGACAGAAAGTCTTTGCCCGGTTCAACACGCATCATGATGAGCACAACGGTAGAGACGGTGATGAGCGAGATAATGAAGATCGCAATCGATCGCACTACAATTGTATTGGGAATTGTACGTTCAAACATTTCCACTCGGTTATTGTTCGTTAAAGTTGCCTTCACCGACTGCACGAGGATGGCGAATGTCGTGGTCTTGACCCCACCACCGGTGGATCCAGGGGATGCGCCCACGAACATCAAAAGAATCATCATGTAGAGCGAGTGAGGATGAAGATCCGTCATGGGAATACTATTAAACCCCGCCGTTCGGATCGTGACGCTTTGGAAAAATGAAACCTGGAGTTTTTCCCACAGAGAGTATTCCACAAAGGCGTGCAAGAACTCTCCAAAAAACAAATAAGTCGTGGCAAAAGCCAGCAGAAGGAAATTTGTCGTGAGAACAATTTTAGTATGGAGTGAAAAATCCATGATCCTTTTTTTGTTTTTGAAAGCCTCTAGAAGCTCCTGGATCACGACAAACCCTAACCCGCCCAGGATGATCAAAGCGGCAATCGTCCCATGGATCATAGGAGAAAATTTAAAGTCCTCGAGACCATTATTGAAGAGCGCAAATCCCGCGTTACAAAAGGCAGAGATTGAATGGAAGAAGCCAAGGTAGAGTGACTGGCCAATTTCATAGTCTGCGTTGAAAAACCCAATCGTAAGGATGATGGCGCCGAGGAATTCAATCAGAAGAGTAAACTTCACGATGTTAATGATGAGATTGAGAAGTTCTTGGGAACTTGAGGAGTCAAGCATCCCTTGCATCATCAACTGCTCCCTCACACCCAGGGACTTCCCCATGAATAAAGCGAGGGAACTAGAGAGCGTCATAAACCCCAGACCACCAATCTGAACCAGGGCCAGGATGACAACCTGACCAAAGGGCGAGAATTCATCCACGATAGATATCGTCGCGAGGCCAGTGACGCAGGTCGCGGAAGTGGCTGTGAAGAGGGCGTCGATGAACTTGATCGTTTTGCCTGCCTGCGCCGCAATCGGCAGAGACAACAACAGAGATCCGATGAAAATAATACCGCCGAAGGACAAGATGACCGTTTGCGCCGGGGTGAGTTTCGTCGAATAGATCCATTCAAAGTTGCCGCTCCTCTCCTCCGGTTTACTTTCCACGCCCTCGTTCAGCGAGATAAAAGTCGAAAAGAGGTGAACCATAGCGAGCCAGTAACTGAACTCTGGGTCTCCGAGAGTGATGAGCATGGGGATAAGGATGATAAGACTAAAAACATACTTTCTAATAAAGTCCTCAACGCTCTCACTTCTGCGGAAATGTATGATCATGGTGAAGAGAACGAGGAAAGGTGCAGCCCAGACTGCCCACTCATTGTAGTAATCAGCGGGGATGATCTTCAAAACTTCAGGAAGTTTTTTATTTTTGACCAAGGTATAAATCACTACGAAAGCTCCATTAAGAAGGAGCTCAAGGAAGTAGCCTGCCCTTGAAGTAAGATGAACCATTATCTCATTGTAATCGCAGTAAAGATTAATTCCTACGGGGTAAGTTTAAACATTCCCGACTCAAGCAGTCTACCGAGCGCCCCGACGCCGCCCCTACCCGGACTCACATCGTTATATTTTTTGCTAAAGAGGCAAAAGAATGACTAAAATTTAATGAGACCAATCTTCAAATGATTTCCGAGGTAAAAATGCGCTCACTTGCTTTGATTTTCTTGACCACAACGCTGCTCATTTCATGTGCATCTAAAAGTGATAGAGCAGTCATGAAGAAAGCCGACATCCATTACACCTACGGCACAGAAGAGCTCTTTAACAAAAACTATACACAGGCGATCACACATCTTTTGAAAGCCGTCGAGTTGGACCCAGAGAATGATAAGATCCATAACAACCTGGCCATGGCTTATTACTTCAAAGATGAAAAAGAAATGGCTATCAAGCACATCAATCGTGCGATCGAACTCAACCCGAAGAACACAGATGCGCAGGTGAACCTCGCCTCTCTCCACTTTGAAGAGGGAGACTTGCAGAAAGCTGAAAAGATTTACCTTCAGTCGCTCAAAGACCTGACTTTTGAAAAACACGCTCGCACCTACTACAACCTAGGCCTAATCGAGGTGAAGAGAAACAATCTAGCTAAGGGTCGTGCTTATCTGGATAAGTCACTCAAGCAATCTGAAGACTTCTGCCCGAGCTGGTTGCAGCTTGGGATCCTGGACCTGAAGGCCAACAAGCCCAAAGATGCCGGAAAGAAATTTCACCAGGCGCGCATGGGCTCTTGTGCCAATGACCCGGCCCCACTCTACTGGCACGCTGTTTCCATGATGGAGTCGAAGGAATACCTCAATGCCCGAATGAAGTTCGACGAACTTGAAACTCGCTTCCCAGACAGTAACTACTCCCGGCTCGCCCAGCAAAAACTCACAGAGATCACTCTTCTAGAAAACGAATCAGGTCCTAAAAATTATTCTAAGAGCACATTAGAAGATCATAACTTTTAAGGATTTTATGAACCACGAGTCTAAGTCTACCCATCACGAGAACTCTACCACTGTTGTACATATCGGTGACTACCTCAAGCGCGAAAGAGAAGCGATTAAAGTCAGCATCGAAAAAGTGTCACAGAAAACTAAAATTAATCTCAATATTCTAAAGTCTCTTGAGGCTAATGATTTTAAATCTTTGCCGAGCCCAGCTTATGTCAAAGGCTTTGTTCTGAGCTATGCTCGAGTCTTGGGCTTATCTCCAGAAGACGTCATCAACAAGCTCGAGTATTCTTACCTCACCATCGTAGGGAAACCATTTCCTGCTTTGAACCATTCAAAAAACACCGAGCCTCTCCAGATCAACCCGGAGCTCAATGACCCGGCAAAAGTTCTGGAAGATGAAAAGAAGATTGAAAGCAGAAAAAAACTCGTATTGCCTGTGACCCTTGGTATTTCGGTCGTGGTGGGTGTCGTTGGTTTATACAATCTTTTGACCGGAACGATAAAAAAAGAAATCAAATCCACGCAAACCGATGAAGTACCGACCGCTCCCATCACTGTTGAGGCGCAACCGGTTTCAGAAACTACTGCTCCGGTGGTGACCGATGCTGTCCCCGATAAACCTGTGACCACCGAAGCTATCAAAGATGAAGCACCTAAGGAAGTTGTGAAAGTGCCCAAAACTGCTCCTCCTCAGCCAGTGCTAGAGGCAGCGAAGCCAGAAGAAAAGCCGGCCATTAATCTCGCCAAGCGCATCTTTCCTCCAAAAGATTTCCGTAAAATTAACCTCAAACTCTTTGCCTATCAAGACGGCGATGAGGCCACGATGAGTCTTCTCAATGAGGAGACCAAGTCCAAATTTGATGGAAACCAAGAAAACGTTTACATCAATGCTGCCGATGGTGATACCTGGCTCAGCTACAAGGTCGATGATAAAAAGATTCAAAGCGTAAGCTTGAAAAAGGGTGAAGGGATTTTCCTGCAAGGGAAAAAGGTTCTAATGTTCTTCGGAAACGTTAAAGCGACAAGAATCTTCTACCAAAACAAACTCATCGATGCTCCCACTCCAACCGGTTTCAAAAGTCTTATCTTCCCTGAGTCTGAGACGAAAAAGCACATGCTCCCGCTCTTTCCCAAAGCTAGCAACGATATGCTCTACACCGCGGAAGAGTATATTCAACGTATGACGGAAGAAGAGAAACAGGTCTCAAACTAGCTCTGCCAGTCAAGCTTGCGGTAGAAATAGAGTCCCATGGAAAAGAGCAGTAGATTGGGGCCTAAGAGCGCCAGCACCACGGGGATTTTTCCACCTTTAGCCATTCCCACTAATCCAAAGAAGCTCGCGTAATAGGCGATAAGACAAAGCAGTCCCCAGACAGCGGCGTTGCGCCCCTTCCCTCTGTTTTCTTTCACTCCAAGGCTAAATCCTAAGAATGTGAGCAAGATACAAACAATGGGAATGTTTCTGCGATTCCAAAACTCATAACTGACGTTAAAGAGATCACGCTGATTGAAGTCATAGAGCTTGAGGGCACGCTTGGGATCCATCGCCATCACCTCAGCCAGCTCTTTCTGATTGAGCATTGTCTCCTTAGGAGTGATGCGATCCGAAAAGCGGTTTTGCGAGATCGGAAGTGTGTAGCTTTCGAAAAGAATTTTTTCCAGCTCAGTAACGTTTTTCTTGGAGGTGGTGATCGCCCCATCGAAGAGTTTCAGTGTGAGCTTCTCAATCAACTGCTTTGAGTCGCGCTCATACAGGAGCTCCCCTCGCTTCGCCATGATCACACGCTCGCCATCGTTTTCTTTGAAATGCAAGAACACCTCTTCCAGATTTCTACCATCTGGAGAGACCCGCTGAGCGAAAAGTGTGATTCCGTTGATGGCCGTGAAAAACTGACCGGCCTTAATCTGTGAAAGAAGTCCACTTGAGGTGAGGAAGTTGAGCTGCCGACGAAACTCTCGATTGGTGTAGGGAATGATTTCTTGGGAGAGCATATTCATACTCACTCCCAAAAGCAGCGAGGTCAGAATAAATGGGGTCAGTAGTCGACCTTTCGTCATTCCGGCCGCACGCATAGCAATATATTCCGAATCGGTACTGAGCTTACCCATACAAAACATAATGGAGAAAAAGGTCGAGAGCGGGAGGGCGAGTGGAATGAAGGTCAACGCAAGGTTTCCAAGAAGCTGTCCCAGAAATCCCATACCTATATCTCGACTCATCAACAATCCAGTGAGTCGAAACAGTTCAAACGTCAAAAGAAAGCCTACAAAAAAGAGCAGGCTGACCAAGAGTGGCAAAATAAATTGCGCAGCTAAATATCGCTGCAGTAACAAACGCATGAGCTTAAGGTTACCCGCCTCTGTCTTCCTAGGCAACTGCGCACCTGCGTGTTATTCTTTGCCCAATTTATTTAGGAGGACCTATGCATTTAACACTCGATTCAAACGGCCAAAAAGCGCTAACCAGCGATCTACTCATTCTCAGTGCTTTCCAAAAGACCAAAACCACAAAAGTAAAAGGCAAAGAGACGACAGAAACGACTGTTTCCGTTGATCACTGGGCTGACAAAACTCTCAAAGAAGAGTTCCACGATCTGCGCGCAGCAAAGAACTTTAAAGCGGCGAAAGACGAAACCATCACCATGACTTCGGCCATGGGGCAAACTGTTAAAGTTGTGGGCCTTGGGGACAAAACTAAAATCACAGCTGAAGATCTTCGTAAAACCACCGCTAAGATTTTTAAATCCGTTAAGGCAGAAAAATCAGCCATCGCAGCACTCGATTTCTCAAGCTTCGACGTTCTCAAAGATTCGGCGAAAGCAGCTCATGTGATCGCAGAAGCCATCGGGATGACCAACTATAGTTTTGATAAATACAAATCCACCAAGACTCCCGAGAGCCTCAAGGAGTTTATCCTTTTTGGTTTTGATAAGAAAAAAGAGATCGGTCTCAAGAAAGCCATCGCCGACGCAGAGATCCTGACCAACGCCATCACTGTCGCCCGGGATTTCGTGAACGAAGTTCCAAACGTCCTTCGCTCAACAGAGTACGCAAAACGCGTGGAAGAAGACGCGAAGAAAAACCTCAAGGGTGTGAAAGTAAAAGTCCTCAACAAAGCTCAACTTAAAGCAGAGAAGATGGACATGTTCCTCTCAGTCAACGCAGGCTCTGCCTATGAAGCACGCCTCGTGCACTTGACCTATGAACCGGCCAAAGCCACTAAGAACACGAAGCACATCGTGCTAGTAGGGAAAGGACTTGTGTTTGATACCGGCGGCTACTCTCTTAAGCCTGGTGCGAACATGATGAACATGAAGTACGACATGGCAGGCTCTGCTACTGTGTATGGCGCTTTCCGTGCTGCCGTTCTCATGAAAGCCAACGTCAAGATCACTTGTCTCTTGGGGATTACTGATAACGCCGTGAACTCTGAAGCCACCATGCCCGACTCCATCGTAACCGCACGTAACGGGAAGACCGTTGAAATCCTCAACACGGACGCTGAAGGGCGCCTGGTTCTGGGTGATGTACTCGACTACGCCTGTGACCTCAAGCCCGATGGCATTATCAACGCAGCCACTCTCACGGGCGCTGTGCTGATAGCACTTGGCAATCAGATCACTGGGGCCATGGGGAATAACCAGAAATGGATCGATGCGGTTCTCGCCTCGGCGAAACAAAGCGATGAGTACATGTGGCAACTTCCGATCATCCCGGAATTTTCTCAAGACATGAAATCAAAAACAGCTGATCTTAAAAACATCGGAACACCGATGAGAGCAGGCACCGCAACAGCTGCTGCCTTTCTCCAGGAATTCATCAAAAATGATGTGCCTTGGTGTCACCTCGACATCGCCGGCACCGCTGATGGTCAGTCCCATCTTCCGTACTGTCCTGGTCACGGCGCTTCTGGTCTCACCATCAGAACGCTGGTGCACTTGCTCACGCACACGAAGTAATGTCCCCGAATTTTAGAATCGTTTTGCATGCGCCTGAGATTCCCGGTAATACCGGAAGTCTCGGGCGCACCTGCCTTGCCCTGAACGCCGAACTCATCCTGATTAAACCCTACGGCTTTGACATCTCCGAAAAGGCCGTACGCCGTGCGGGCCTTGACTACTGGAAGCACGTTCAACTCAAAGAGTATGACTCCTGGAATAATTTTCTGACGAAGGAACAACCAGACTCGACGCAAATTTTTCTCTTTGAAAATGGCTCAGGGAAACCGTGGTACTTGGCTCCGTATCAAAAAGGGTGCTATCTGGTTTTTGGGGGAGAGACAAAAGGAATCCCTCAAACGATCATGCAGACCCTGCCGGATAACTTCTATAGTTTTCCTCAGCACTCCTCCCACATCCGCTCACTCAATCTCTCAAACATCGCCACCGCCGCAGCCTACGAGTGCCTGCGCCAGATTAGTTAGCTTCCCACTCAAAGCGCGTATCCAGTGCCGCTTGTCGCTCTTCGTCCGTGATGATCTTAGCCATCTTGAGTTTCAAGAGCACATCGCGGATTCGACGTTTTACGAAGGGCGAAAGTTTTTTGCGTCGGTAAGACTCACTGTATTTTTTGGGAGAGGGTAAAAGGAGCGCGATAAACGCCGACTCGCGGATGGAGAGCTGCGAGGGGTGCTTCTTAAAGTAGTGATAGCTTGCGTTCTTCACCCCATAGATCTTAGGGCCCAACTCCACGATGTTGAAGTAGATCTCCAAGATACGCTGCTTCGGAACCTGCTGCTCCATCTTGCGGGTGAGAATCATTTCGTGAAATTTTCTGATGATACTTTTTTTGGAGGATAAAAAAACATTCTTCACCACTTGCTGGGAAATGGTGCTGGCGCCACGGACCAGACGCTTTTCTTTCACGCTTGTTTCAATCGCATCTTGCAGTTGCTTGAAGTCGAGACCCTGGTGCTGGTAGAAGCCCCAGTCTTCGCTCAAAATGATGGCCCACTTGGTGTAGGGAGAAATCTGGTTGAGTTTCACCCAGTAGGCCGGGGCCTTAGGTTCCATCACGTAGTCGATCTTCTCTTCTTCGAAGACCACTTTCGGCCAATGGGTATTAAGCTCAGAAACGTCGACAGAAAAATACATATAACTAAAGATCGTGATACATGTGATCAGTACGATACTGGCACCGCTCACAAGCGCGGTCAGGGCGTCTTTCATAGCTTCTAATCTACCTTAAATTCACGACTTAGAAAGTTTATTCAAGTGAACCTATACTATATCCGATAAAGTTAATCGTGAAATATTTAATACTTTTTACCCTCATCTTCGTGGTTTCCTGCCAGAGAGAAATCAAAGGTTTGCGTGACATTCATCCTGGTTCGACCTCGATGCATGAGGCGCTGCAGATTCTCGAAGACCCTAATCACATCACTCGTTTGAACTCTGAGAAAGAGACACAAATCTTTCACTGGCAAGAGTTCGATCTCCAGATAGAAGACAAGCTCGTGCAAGCGATCGTGCGTAAACCAAACACGATAGAAAAAGATTTTCTCTATTGGCGACATTCCTACCGCCAGACGCCCACGAAACTGCAAAAAATTAATGATAACGATAGCTACCAACTACTTATTCCCTCTGAAGGTCTGGCCATCATCTATGATGGGCAGATCGATGAAGTGACAAAGGTCGTAAGATATGAAGCCCCCTGAGTACTTCCTGCGTTGGACAAAGATCTCTTTTAAAAAAGGGATGAGGCAGACTAAAGGAATGACTCCCGTCTGGGTTTTTCTCGGAGCTCTCGCAGTATTTGCGCTCGGGGAAAGCACCTGGCACAAAGGAAAAATCTCCCAGTGGAACACACCTCAACCGAAAATGAATTCTCATTTCGAAAGAGTGCCTGCCAATGATCAGTGCAGTGATTTTAATCTCAATGAGATTCAAGCCGAGAATATGCTGCAAGAAAAATCTCAATACGCCCATCACCTTACTGGGCAGTGGGAGCATCTCAATTTCAAAGAACTCCCCTTTAGGGACGTGGCTTTCTTTCAGCACTTCAGTCCTTCCTTGAGTGTAGATCAAAGAGAGCTTGTTAAACAGTGTAAGAGAGCTCAGTGCGTCCTCGAGCAGCTCACAGGCTCCTCAGAGGTTGGTCAGGTCGTGTGGAACTGGTACCTCAAAACAGGCATCATTCTCAATCCGATGGGCTTTAACTACAGCGAGATCAAAGACATCTGGCAGCTCTCGCAGAAACTCCCTGACGACTACTTTCACCAGGACGAAGTTAAACTCATCACAAAAGTTAGTTCGCAGGATTCGCAGTGTTTCGAGTTTAAAGATCACTCGATTCTCATCAACGAAGTCTGCACGGATCTCCCGCTCGTCGTGACCACGGCCCTCACCCAGCGCTACCTACCACGATGGCTTAAGAAGTTCCCCGACTGGAAAAGTGCTCTGACCAAACCTCAGTCTCCAGCCCATTGGCACAACCAAGCCTGGAACGTTCAAGGGAGCGAAGAGCGCTCCCTCATCAAAGAGATCAGCGTCTATCTTCTCCACGGAGAAGCGCGTCCCTTGACTCAAAGTTTTCTACAAGACCATCTTCTCTTCAACCGCTGGGGCAAAGAGTTTGAAGTAAAGAAACAGTTTCAAGCGGACCTCTGGGCCTGGAGGCAGGAGCGCAATCTCGCACTCAAGGACTGCCTGGATCTTCACCGCTCAGCTTTTCATCAAAAAGCTCA
>JAJTIF010000100.1 GCA_021299675.1 Pseudomonadota bacterium
CACACCCTTCGAGTGGCCATGGGCGGTGTCGATGACGATCGCGTCTACGTTGGCCTTAATCAGGTGTTGGGCGCGCTCGATTTCTTTTGCGCCGACGCCGATGGCTGCAGCCACACGTAAGCGGCCGAGGGCATCTTTATTTGAGTACGGGTGTTGGATAGTTTTTTCAATATCACTGATGGTGATCAAGCCGCGCAGGCGGTTTTCAGAATCAACCACGGGAAGTTTTTCGATGCGATGTTCTTGCAAAAGTTTTTTGGCAGCTTCGAACCCCGTCCCTTCTAGTGTGGTGATGAGATCTTTAGACATGACGTCTTTGACTTTCAAAGAAGAGTCCGTCTGGAAGCGCAAGTCACGATTGGTAATCATACCGAGCAACTTTCTGCTCGCATCCACCACCGGAAAGCCTGAGATCTTGTGCTGCTTGATCATTTCAAAAATAGAAGCGAGGGTTTGATCAGGACTGGCCGTAAAAGGATCGAGCACCATCCCCGATTCGTACTTCTTCACTTTTATCACTTCTTGCGCCTGATCTTCGGGATTCATGTTTTTGTGAATCACCCCTAAGCCACCTTCCTGGGCCATGACGATCGCCGTGCGAGACTCAGTCACGGTATCCATCGCCGAGGAGACGATCGGTAGATTCACGGTGATGTTGCGGGAGAAGCGAGACTTGAGATCCACGTCAGAAGGAAGGACCTCTGAGTAACCAGGAACCAAGAGGACGTCGTCGTAAGTGAGGGCTTCGGTTTCGGAATAAAACATATTGCATACCTTGAAAGGGGATATGCATTGAAGTTATGAACCGATGAATGAAATTTAGCAAGCGAAAGACTAGATTCTGAGCACGTAACCTAAGTTTTTGAGAGTTTTTACATGGTTTGAAAAAGGCTTGAGCTTACGCCTGAGGTTAGAAAAGTGAGTATCGAGGTTATTGACCTCTACGTGGACATCTTTCCAGAGCATAACGATGAGGTCATCCTTATGAATCACACGATTGGGGTTTTGCGCTAAAACCAAGAGCAGTTGATACTCCTTGGGAGTTAACTTCACCGGCTGGCCGCTCATTAAGACTTGATGAGCATCCAAGTCGATCACCACGTCTTTAAACTGAATCGTCTTATTAAGTTGTAAGTTCTTTTTCGTGAGAAGTACGCGATTTCGAACACGTGCAACGAGTTCCTCAATTTCTACCGGCTTGGTGATGAAATCATCAGCACCCATTTCCAAGCCCTTAAGTTTCGAAACCAAAGTTCCATCTCCTGTTAAAAACAGGATTGGCACCTGACTCTTCACTCGTCTAATCTCTTCATAGATCTGAAATCCACTCTTATCGGGAATATGTAGATCTAGAAGAATGGCATCGGTGTGATTGAGTTTGATGAAATCAACTGCTTTCTCCGGATCGCTAAATGTCTCACACAATAAATGATCCTCTAGAGCCGTTTTGTAGGTCTCTAGGACATCCTTATTGTCATCAATGATGGTCACGTGCATTTAACGGGCTCCTCGTTCAGGGCTCAGTCTATACAAGTTTACTCTATACCGTTAACTGAAGTTATCTTTAGAAAAGAAGTTTTTTAACGCAGCCCAGCAAGCCATAGAATTCATTGGCTTTTGGCTGCAATCTTTAGATGTTTTTTTAAAAAAGGGGTTGATCAGTAGCCTTTAAGATCGTCAATTAAACGTTGCACTTCAGGGGAATGCTTGTGCTGCTGGCCTTGCTGGTACTGATATGACTTCAGAAATTCCGATAGGTTAGCATCATTTTTCAATGGTGCCGAGGGTTTAGGAACAATCGAAGCCATCTTTCTGGCTGGTGCCGCATGAAGAGCCGAACGAGTACTCAAAGGCCCTAGCCCGATGACACGAACTCTGGCCCCCTCAAACTTAGAGGCTGACTTGGCTCTTTGGGTTTTCTTGAGGTAGTACTTTTGGGCGGTATCCACAGAGGCGACTTTTCTTTCTACAAAATTTGATTTGATGTGCTTAACGGCAGGCTTGCTGGCTTCAGAGGCTCCGATGGAAGCAATCTCACGGCCAATGTCAGCTTTCTTTTGAGCCGTGGCCACACTTGTATCAAGGGCTTCAACGCCGGGGAACATTTTTAATGTACTCTCAAGCGAGGCAAAGCCAAGTTGAGTGGGGGTGCGAGGATACCCCTCGTCATAGTCTTCGTGTGCCGTGGTGAAGTGGCCTGCTAAAATCCCATAGCGCAGCTCTGGCTTCTTGGGACTGGCTGCGTTCACTTCTCCGGAGATGACTGTGAGTTGAGTCTTCTTTGTATCTGATGAGTAGCTTGCTACGAACTCACCTTTGAACGATTGCATGTGCATGTTCGCTGTCGACAAGTTGAAAGCTTTAGAAAATGGTGTCGCCTGAGACCACACACTTCCGGTGAGGAGCGTGGCTTCGTGGTGATTAAAAATTAAACTTGAGCCTCCGGCTAGATGCAGACGGCGCTCATTGAAATCCCCCACTGTCACTTGCGCCTGATCCGGCACAATGATCTGAGAGGACTGATGCACGTCCATTCCGTCTTTGAGTGTGATGGTTCGGCCATCATGAGTCATGAAGGCTGTGCCTTTCACCTTATGGATCTTTCCGACGAGTCTCGCTTGAGCCCCCACCGTAAAGAGAACCAATAAAAGGAAGAGACTACTTTTTGTTTTTGTGATTGATGTCTTCATAGTATTTACTCAATATTTTCCATTCTTCGGTATTACGATATTTAGTTCTAAATTCTTCAACGGTACTGGCAAACTTACGATGATTTCCACTGTTGTACTCAGACATCGCCATCCACAGCTTCGCCCCTCTGTAGAAGTTCGACTTCGGGTACTTCGCCACGAGGCTTGAGAAATGCTTGATGGCGTGCGTGTGCTTCTTGGCTTCATAAGACGCAATGCCCGCGCCGAAATATGTTTTGTCATCAATAATTTTGTGTTCAGGAAAGCGTTTCAAGAGCTCGTTGTAGAACTGCGCAGACTTTTCATACTTCTTGAAGTGGAGCTCTTTCTCCGCTACGCCAAGAAGTTTTTCTGGCGACCACTGGTAGATCTCGAACTGTACGAGATCCTGTGAATCTTTTTCTGTGACACTCGCGATCGATCGCTCTGGTTTCTGGTTAGCGCGAGCCATGAGAGCATTTCTTTCGACCTCGATCTCGGCGACCTTGTGCTCAAGCACTCCGACCTTTGCTTTTAAAAGACCATTTTCTTGGGTCAGTTTAAGAGAGGTGGATTCAAGCTTCCAGGTCTGGGCGATTTTATCGGAGAAAGACCAATCCATACGGCCCCAGTTCCACGCGACCACCACCCAAGTGGTAGAAAGAATGAGCCAGGTAAAAAATGTTTTCGACATAGTTCAGGTCCCTTAGAAGTTGGACTTAGTTGATCTCCTATCGGCTGAGGGGGGTAAAAACTTGAGCCATTTTTTACTCAAGAATAGGCGGGAAAGGGTCGATAAAGATTATAAGGGGAACCTTTTTATGAAATCAGTGATTTATGTTCTTATACTCTCAACTCTGACTCTAACCAGCGCTCTCGCGCGAGGCCCAGCGGTCGAGGATTTTGTGGGAGTAGACATTGAGCAGCCCGACCTCACCCCCGCCGGAACCCATGCCTTGTTTAATTTCGAGCAAGAACTCACAGAAGTTAAAGCAGATCAAGCGCCCACTCAAGCCGTGATCACTAAAACAGAATTGAAAGCGGCTTCTGCCGCCAGTGAGACGAGCCCCTGGTCGCAGTGGTTAGGGATTATTGTTATCCTTGCACTTCCCGTCGTTACTTGGTCTCTGACCATGAGACATCTTAATAAGCGCACGGAAGAAGTCTTGCCTGATAACGTGGCGATCTTTCCAGTTAAGGCGAAAGAAAAAGCCCCAGCTGCAAATGACGATATCAAGAAAGCCAGTTAAACTAGAGTTCTTGCCACAGGCCTGAGTTTTGGTACTGCCAGACGGACTGGCTACTGTTGAAATTCACAAACACTTCCTTGGCGCCATCTTTATTAAGATCCATGACGTTTATGGCATACTTGCGACGCCAGTATTGATCCCGGGGCGCTTCGTACTCATGCCAGTACTGAGGACCTTTCTGAAAAGAAAATTTACTCATGTCAGCTTTAGCAAAGGTCACAAAATACAACCGGGCCGTCGCCTCAAAACGTTGGGACTCAGTCTTACCCTCATAGAAATGAATCAAAAGGCTACGGACCTTATCAGACACGTCAATCAGCCGCAGGCGGTAGATCTTTGAATCCATCCCGACCCCGGTCAAAGTACCTCTAAACAAGAGTGATTTGTCATGGGAGTAAATCTCCACCACACTCATCCCATCCACCAGCTGAACGGTGAGGCTCTCGTTTTTACCGTCGCTATTGAGATCAAACTCGTAGCGGGGAGTGCTGAAAACCCATTTTGCCACCCCTGGCTCTTTCTTTTGCTCTCGAGTTAATTCACCCGTCACCAATTTTCGCCAAAAACGCTCATCCTGGGCCATTGCAGGATTCACAAAAAACATAATCATCGATAGGCTGAGAATGAAAAAGCGCATATATTTATCATACTGCGCCAAGGAGACTTCATGCAACTTTCTCTCGGATTTATCCGTTCGAACTCACAAATCCTCATCAAACACCTCGACTGCGAGCAAAATAAACTTAGCGACATCTTAATCGACTCCACTGATCTCTCAGATCACAGCCTCCAGGGACTCTTTATCTCTGAGTCTGAGCATTTCGAACAACTTTTAGGCATTCTCGAAAAAGAAAAGAAGTACTACCCCATCCTCGACGGAAAACTTCAAGGCATTACCTACTCCCTTTTTGAAGAAATGCCAGCGTTCCAGTTTAAGCAGTTGGCGGAAAAGGTGATTTCTCAGTGGAAAAGCCATCATAACTTCCAGTCTCTGGAAGAGCTCTTTAGCTTCACCAGCCACATGCGTGTTCTCTGGCACAAAGACCGCATTAGCTTTCTCGAGGAATTGTGGTTTTACCTGAAAAACAATCTCGGTGCGATTGACCTCTCGATCGTCTTTAATGATGTGATTCAAGCAGAAGCCAAAAACGAAGAGGGCCAGAAAGAGCAGAAACCCAAACTCACTCAGTCTCTACTGACGGGCACGAAAAAAGCTAATTTTGTCACTGGCGGAGGCAAGGAGCAGCTGCTCATGGACCGCTACCTCGATAAGTGGAACGAACAATTTGAAGTCACGGAGTGGGACACCACTAAGGGTCGCTTCGTCGCCACCGTCATGATCGACAAGAGCCCGCTTATTATAATGGGCCACCTGACTCAGCTCGGTCAGTTTCAGCGCTCTTTACTCATGGGATTGTTTAAGGGAATACAGAGCTAAAATCGCTCAAATTCTTTTTCATCGCTAGGTCTAGCAAGTGCAGATGGTAGCCATCTACGAACCCATGGTGGGCCTGCACAGAGAAAGGAAAACTTATCTCTGAACCCGTGACCTCAAAGGCCCCAAAAGCAAAACTCGGGATGTGCACGCGACGGGGATCGAAAATCGGGTGCTGAATGCTCGTGAACTTCATCCACGGAAGCGTTGTAATAAAAATATAATCAAACTTGCCCTGCTCATCGACCAGAATTCGTGTCGCAGCTTCTGCTTCACCCTTCGACCTCAACGAGCGCTCTAAGAAAACCGGCCAGCTCGAGTCATAACTGAAGTTTGTAAAATTAAAATTCTTCTGAGGATTGAGAACCGTGTAAGAGGGAGAGAGTGTGCTGACTTTCACCGGCTTCCCTTCTCCATCCAGGCGCCACATGAAAGCATCGATGTTCATGAGCGAGCGGCAGAGATTGTAGATGAGCCACTGAAAGCGAGAGATTCCTAGCCGCTGGCAGTGGGGACTAAAATCGGCGAGCTTCAGCTCCCAGGTGAGGTTGAGATAGGGGGAATGAAACTTTGAGAAGAAATCAAAATACTGCTGTCGATCACTGGTCAGACTCATGCCCCGAAACCCTTCAGCTTTTCTCCTCCGAGCAGATGAAAATGAGCGTGGAAGACGGTTTGGCCCACGTCGGGACCGGTGTTGGTGACGATACGAAATCCAGACTTTTCTAAATCCGTCGTCGCCACATAAGTCTTGATCGCCGTGAAGACCTGACCGACATGAATGGTGGAAAGTCCATTCACATTAGCCGTGTGCTTCTTATGAATAAAAAGGATGTGGGTTTTGGCCATCGGAGAAATATCGTGGAAGGCAAAGACGTTGTCGTCCTCGTAGACTTTTTTGGAAGGAATGTGTCCCTGAAAGATCTTACAAAACAAACAGTCCATTAGCCCCTCACTCTCTCTATTTTAGCTCCCAGCTTTTGTAACTTTAACTCTAGATTTTCGTAGCCTCGATCAAGATGGTAGATCCGCTGAATGTCGCTTGTGCCTTCGGCTTTTAGAGCTGCCAGTACCAGCGCTGCCGATGCCCTGAGGTCAGTGCACATGACAGGAGCGGCTGAGAGCGACGGCGTGCCTTCAATCAGTGCAGCGTTGCCCTTCAGGGTGATCTTGCATCCCATACGAATCAATTCTGGCACGTGCATGAAACGGTTCTCAAAGATCTGTTCCGTGATGATAGACTGGCCATCACAGATACACATCAGTGCCATCATCTGCGCCTGCACGTCAGTCGGAAATCCTGGGAAAGGAGCAGTTTCTATCACCACACCTTTTAACTTAGCCGCTGGAAAGACGATGACTCCATTCTCGAGCCGCTTGAAACGAGCACCCATCTTCTCGAGGGTTTCAAGCACTGCCTCTAGGGTCCAGGGTGCGAAGCCTTGGACTTCTACTTCGGACTGGGTCATGAGACCAGCAATGATATAGGTCGCCGCTTCAATACGATCTCCGATCGGACGATACGGAGACTTTTGATGGAAGCGAAAATTTCTCTCCACTCCTTGGATCTCAATGCGAGAGGTGCCCTCTCCCTTGAGCTCTACACCCATGGAGCGTAGAAATTGAGCGAGATCTGTGATCTCAGGTTCTCTGGCTGCGTTCTCAATAACCGTGAGGCCTTCCGCAAACACCGCGGCCATCATGAGATTTTCCGTGGCACCAACGGAAGGGAAAGAGAGCGTCAGCGAAGCACCTTTGAGACGCTCACAACTGGCGAGGATGTACCCCTTATCAATCTCAATTTTTGCGCCCATCTTCTCGAGGTTCGTGAGGTGAATATCCACGGGTCTCGCACCGATGGCACAGCCCCCAGGCAAAGAAACCTTGGCTTTTCCAAAACGCGCCAACAAAGGCCCCAGGACCAGAACGGATGCCCGCATGGTTTTCACGAGCGCGTAGTCTGCTACCAGATTCGGTACTGAACTCGCATTGAGTGAGAGAATGTCGCCTTTCTCCTGACTCGTGACTCCCATACTCTGGAGGAGTTTTAAAATCGTGTGGACATCGTTCAGCTTAGGCACATCTTTGAGATGAATTTCTTGATCAAAAAGAAGGCTAGCCGCCAAGATGGGAAGGGTCGCATTCTTCGCACAAGAAACGACCACTTGGCCTTTGAGGTGACTGGGTCCAGTGACGAGTAGTTTATCCATGAGTTTGCATCCTTGAATTTGAGTCCCATTCTAGCTCTCTGGGTTTTGTTAGGCTAGAATTTGAGTATGACTTCGTATTTTTTGACCACGGCTGAAGCGCAACGTTACCGGGAATCAAGGATTAATTTCCATCACATGGTCGTAAGCAAAGTGGTCAACTATCTTCAACTTGCCCAGCCCCTCGACCTGATACTAGATGTCGGATGTGGTACGGGACACTCCACTCAAGCCTTTGCGGCTTTGGCAAAAAACATTGTCGGTGTCGATCACTCAAAGGCCATGCTCTCGCTAGCTTTGTCTGGAGATAACATTCGTTATGAAGTGCAATCCGCCGAAGACATCGATCAGCTAGGAATACGTCCCAACATGATCATTGCGGGGCAATCCTTTCATTGGTTCAACCGTCGTATCTTTTTAAAAAAATCTCAACAGATCCTCAAAGAGGGCGGGACACTTATCATCTTTACCCATGCCATTAATCACTCGGAGCTGGCCGAGATGGATAAAGATTTCCCGCAACCTTTTCCTGTTCAAACAAAGTTCAAAGAAGAGGCTGAGATTTTGGGGTTTACACAGCTCGATCTTCTCGTCACGAAAGAAACAATTCGTCGCTCAAAGCAAGACATCATCAATCATCTGCGCACGCTCTCGTCCGTAGAGAAAGAATTTCAAAGTGATCCCAAGCTGGCGGCGAGCAAGCTTGGTCGCTATTTTTTCAATGTACAGGATCAGGAAGAAATTGAACTCACGAGTAGCTCACAGATATGGCTCCTCAAGAAAACCTAGCCAACCTAGCCGATGGGCGTTTTAGGCGCCAGGGCCCTTAAGAAGCGCGGACGACCTGACCAGTCTTTGAGAATTTGGATGTCGGTGAGTTTCGCTTTCTTTGCCAGATCTGCGAGCACATCCATAAAATCCTCATGCCCTTCCATGAAGAGAACTCCGTCGGCGCTCATGTGCCGCGAAGCTTGGGAAAAAAACCGCTCAAAAAATTCATGGTACTTTTCGGCCTCAAGATAGAGTGCAAGGTGAGGCTCATACTCATGGGTCTTGGCATGAACACCTGCATGTCCCTTTGGGATGTAGGGGGGATTCGACACGATCACATCATAGAGCCCAGTCACGTTGGTGAAGAGGTCACTCGCTCTCAAGGCAACTGTAGCCTTGAGATTGTAGGCATTCGTTTCCGCCACCTGTAGAGCGGCAGCAGAGATATCTGTTAGGAGCACTGTTAGATGCGGATGCGCGAGCGCTAGGGAGATGCCTAAGCATCCGCTGCCCGTACCGATGTCTACTAAACGTTTTAGGCTTGGGTGTTTTTTTACCCAGCCATCGACGATCTCAAAGAGTTGTTCGGTTTCAGGCCTTGGGATCAGGACATCCGCATTGACCTTGAAGTCGTAGTCAGAGAAGGTGGCGTAGCCCAACTGATAAGCGAATGGCACACCTCGGAGGAACGCATCCTCATCGCCATCGATTTCTTCGGCTTCTTTGAGAAATCGCTCAAGGGTGAGGCCTGGGTAGTTAGCCTCAAGAAGATTTTTGTGATTCTGGAAAAACTGTTTCCAATCCTTCACATATCCCCTTCACCTTGCAGGAGAATGGCCTGGTTGTGTGCCACGAGTGGCTCCACCAACTGATCCAAGTCTCCGTTCATGATGGCATCGATGTTAAACAGAGTGAGGTTAATCCGGTGATCGGAAACGCGGCCCTGCGGGAAATTATAGGTTCGGATTCTCTCAGAGCGATCCCCGGTTCCGACAAGCCCCTTACGAGTCGAAGCAATCTCATTGGCGCGCTTTTGCACTTCCATGTCGTAGAGTTTCGCACGAAGAATTTTAAACGCCTTGTCTTTGTTCTTGAGCTGACTGCGCTCATCCTGCATCGAAATCACAATCCCCGAGGGCATGTGAGTCAGACGAACAGCAGAGTCAGTGGTGTTCACAGACTGACCACCAGAGCCCGATGAACGGAACACATCGACTCGGACGTCATTCATGTTAATCTCTACATCTCCGACCTCATCAGCTTCGGGCATGATGGCGACGGTGATGGTTGAGGTGTGAACGCGACCCTGGGCTTCGGTTTCCGGGACTCGTTGCACGCGGTGAACACCCGATTCATATTTCATCTTGGAATAGACTTTATCACCGCTGATGTTGACAATGATCTCTTTGACACCTCGGTCCCCTTCGGAGATGGACTGGACCTCGGTCCTCCATCCCATAGTGGAACTGTAGAGGCGGTACATACGCCAAACTTCTCCTACGAAGATACTGGCCTCGTCGCCGCCGGCGCCGGCACGGATCTCGAGGATGACGTTTTTATCATCGGCTGGGTCGCGCGGAAGCAGGAGAAGTTTTAACTCTTGCTCAATCGCTGGAAGCTTTGCTTCGAGCTCGCTGAGTTCTTCCTTGGCCATCTCACGCATGTCTTCATCTTTCTCATTCTGAAGAATTTCTTTATTACCTTCAATGTCGCCCACAAGTTTTTTATACTCGCGGTACTTGATCACCAAGGGCTCGATTGAGGAGCGCTCTTGGTTAATCTGGCGCATTTCATCGGCACGATCATAGAGACTCGGGTCACCGAGTCGCTCTGTAAGGGTTTCAAAGCGTCTTACGACGGCATCAATCTTATCAAACACAAGTATCTCCGCTAAGCTTCGAGGAAATCGTTAAGCTGTGAATTCGTTTCTTCAATATCCGTCAGCGCTTTGAGGTCGATCTCTTCAACCGAGATCACGCGCTTTTCAGCATCTTTAAGATTGTACTTCTCTTCCAGGAAGAGCACCGCTTTGATCGACGCCAAAGCCACTTCGAGTTGATCATCTTCTGGCTCCCGCGTGGTAAGGTTTTGGAGCAGCATACCGGGAGCACTCATGGCGCGTGCCCACCAGGCCGTGGAGCACTTTCCTGCAGCTTTGATGATCTCATAGCTAATTCCAGCCACTGGAAGCATCAGTACCACTTTAAAGAGTGCAGCTACCACGTGCCGAAGCACCGTCGGAAGTCCTGCGCCTATCGGAAAAATCGTGAAGACGGCTGAAAACAAAACGATACTAATGATGATCAGGAAGAAGAGAAAAGAAGTGCCACAGCGCGGGTGCTGAGTCGTAAACTTACGCGCGTTCTCTACCGTTAAGGGCAGGTTCGCCTCGAAGGTCGAGATCGATTTATGTTCCGCACCGTGGTACTGAAACACTCGGCGTACATCCGGCATGAATCCAATCAGCCAAATGTAAAGAATGAACACGCAGGCCTTGATGAACCCATCAACGGCGTGGAAAGCAAAGCTATCCAGTCCCCAATCGAGTTTAAAGAAGTCGGCAATCAAGGCCGTGAGGGCATGAGGGAGAAAGACAAAAAGACCAATGCCTGCTCCCATGGAGACAGCCATGGTGAGAAATGTGGCGATGTCGACTTTTTGTGACTTGGCTTTTTTCGCTTCGTAGTCCGCCTCAGACATGCCTTTCTTAAGGGCTTTGGCTTTCTCTTCGGCATCCATGTTCACGTTAGCGGAATAGTTTAAAGAGACAATCCCATTGGCCATCGTTTCTACGAGCGTGAGAACTCCTCGCAGCACAGGCTTGCGCAAGAAAGCAAAACGCTTGCCGAGTCCAAACCACTGATCCCGGCGCAGACGGATCTCACCGTCCGGCTTTCTCACGGCGACCACGAAAGCGTTGGGTGACCTCATCATCACTCCCTCAATCACAGCCTGACCGCCGATGGCGGCGTACTGTTTAGCGAGGAGAACACTGAGATGTTTAAAGTATTTTTTCATTAGCCGTTCATCTTATCCAAGAAACTAATATTCGTTTTTGTGTCTTTTATACGCTCAAGGATGAACTCCATAGAATCCATCGTGTTCATCGGCTGCAACACGCGACGAAGAACGAAGACGCGCTGAAGATCTTTCTGCTCCATCAGGAGGTCTTCCTTACGGGTCGAAGACTTGTTGATATCAAGACATGGGAACACGCGTTTCTCCATGAGCTTGCGGTCAAGTTGGATTTCAGAGTTACCGGTACCTTTGAATTCTTCGAAAATCACTTCATCCATTCTTGAGCCAGTGTCGATCAGTGAAGTCGCG
>JAJTIF010000101.1 GCA_021299675.1 Pseudomonadota bacterium
CATGCTTATCCCACATTCTCGGAAGCCAATAAGTACCTAGCAGGCGAATGGAAGCGAGCGCACAAGCCCGAAGGAGTTTTAAAGTGGGTGGAGCGATTTCATCGCTGGAGGAGAGGTTAGTCCATGGTAGTGATCTTGGGCGTGACGATTCTTCTGTTGGTAGCCGAGAGTTACTTCCCACTCAAGACGCTCAGTGAGCGCTTTAAGCACTTGGGACAGAACGCTTTTTTATTTCTCGTCGCGCGCCTCGGGTTTTTTGTCGTAAGCCTTCTGGCGCTTGAGCGCTTCAGTTTCTACTCCCTTCGAGAGACATTCGAAAACTTTTTCGTCGTCTACGTCTTCGTGGTTTCGGATTTGACTGTCTACTGGTGGCACCGCTTGAATCACCGCTTGCCTTTTCTCTGGCGCTTCCACCAGGTGCACCATGTAGATTCTTTCTTAGATGTCTCTTCGGCGCTTCGGTTTCACGTGGGTGAGATGGTGCTCTCGTATTTTTATAGAACTGTATTTTACCTGCTCTTAGGCCTAGAGATGAGAGAGGTGCTTTGGTACAACGTGGTGCTCACCTGTGGGAACCTTTTTATCCATTCGAACCTATCACTGCCCAAAAATTTTGAACGCAGACTTTCTCGACTGATCGTCACCCCTCGAATCCACCGGACTCACCACTCTCTCTACCGACTCCACACCGATTCTAACTACTCCACCACGTGGATCGGCTGGGACCATCTCTTTGGATCCTTCTCGGGGATCTGTGAGACGCCCGAGGTTGGGGTGCCCTACATGAAGGATTCCGACCTCAAGTCGGACTTGCTCTTACCTCTGGCGCCGCTCAAACCCTGGCCCAAACTCTACAACGGCTCCCCATGAATTTTACTTCCATGCTCGACCGCCACCAACTCCAGCTCACCCCTCAAAGCATTGATACGCTCCAGGTGAACCTGACAAAACTGTGTAACCAGGCCTGCCGCCACTGCCACGTCGACTCTTCACCCAAACGCACCGAGGCGCTGGGTGATGCCCATTTCGAAAAAGTTATCGCTCTCCTGCAGGTGCCTCAGATCAAGACCCTGGATCTCACCGGTGGTGCCCCGGAGCTTCACCCACGCTTTCGCGAGTTGATCGAGCGGGTCGCGGGCCTTGGAAAAAAAATCATGGTCCGCCACAACCTCACCGTGGCTTTTGATCCTCATCCTCAGACAGGTGAGAGTATGCTCTGGCTGCACGAGTTCTTTCAAAAACATAAAGTGTCTCTGGTGTCCTCACTTCCATACTATCGCGAGTTCCTCACTGATCGCCAGCGCGGGCAGGGGGTGTTTAAGAAATCGATCCTAGGTCTGCAGACCCTTAATCACCTCGGCTACGGTGTCGCGGGCTCAGGTCTTGAGATCAATCTGGTGTATAACCCCGTAGGCCATTACTTGCCCCCCGAGCAGAGCGGCCTCGAGGCAGAGTACAAAAAAGAGCTGAAGCAAAATTTTAATATTGTGTTTAATAATCTTTTTGCCATCACCAATCTTCCGGTGAAGCGCTTCAAGGATGATCTCCAGCGCAATGGGCAGCTCGAAGACTACATGGAAAAGCTCATCAACGCTTTTAACCCTCAAGCGGCCCTTGGAGTCATGTGCCGCTCGATGCTCTCCGTCTCCTGGGACGGAAAAGTTTATGACTGCGACTTCAATCAAATGCTTGAGATGCAGGCGCGCACATTGGATAAAGTTGCTGTGAGTTTAGATAATTTTAACATCGAGAGTTTTTTAAATCGAAACATTCTCTGGGCCGATCACTGCTACGGCTGCACCGCTGGTGCGGGCTCGAGCTGCGGCGGCACCACAACCTAAAGGACCCTTATGAACTATTACGAATCTAGTGACCTTAAAAAATTCCCGAAGATCTCCGAACTCTCCCCCGATATGGCAGCGAAGTTTTTTGAGTGGTATGGGCTCGTGACGGGAACAGATACGGCTTTGACCAAAAGAGAAAAAGCCTTAATTGCTCTCGCCGTTTCGCACACTCTCAAGTGTCCCTACTGCATCGACGCCTACACCACCGGATGTCTTGAGAATGGCGCCGATCCCCAGCAGATGATGGAGGCGGTGCAAGTGGCTGCGGCCATGGCGGCTGGCGTGACTCTTGTGCACGGGGTACAGATGCAGAACCACCTGCGGGAGAAGGGTGTGATCGACTAGAGCTTTCGATTGAGCCCCAGGCCCTGCTCGTACTCTTGATCCATTCTCGAGAGCTCCTGACCGCGGTGGAAGTCGAGCTTCATCTTCTGGTTCAGAAGTATCTGCTTCCAGATGCCATTCTTTAAGAACCTCTGAGCCGAGGTCACACTCGGCGTGCGTAGACGATGGGGCCTTGAGCGCTTCAACATCTGCAGCGAAAAGAGCGTGTCCTCGAAAATAGGACTGGTGGGAAAAGATGTCACTCGTGCGCGCCTGGCCCAGAGGATGTGGTCGAGGTAGAAAATCCCTCGGATGTCCCCCCGCACACAGTTGGACCACCAAGAGGTGAAGCGCAGAAGAGGGTGGTCGTGATCGAAGCGATGGGTGAACGCCCCCCAGTCTTGGGGACCATGGAAGTTTCTTAATTCATGAATGTGCTCCAGACGCAAAAGAGAGCGGGGATGCACGAAGGCCACAATGTCGGTGAAGCTGACTTTTAGGGCCTCGTTAAAGCGGCTTCCGCGGGTGCTCTGAGGAAGTTCCATAAAGAGGAAACGAGAGCTCTTGAGCCTCTCTTGGGTGGCATCGCTACTGCCACCATCGATCACGATGAAGAGCTGCTTTTGGGCCTGAAGAAGTTCTAGGTTCTTCCAGAAGTAGGGGTTGTGTTCTTCGTTGTAAATGGAGAAGAGCCAGCACAGGCGCTGACTCTTTTCGACAATAGGTGGTGCGTTGAGCAGGTAGCTAAGATCGTATTGTGGCATCCTATAATAAGAACTTAAGAAGCCAGGAAGGTAAAGTGATCAGTTTCATGACCAACACCCCTCGTCGGCTGGTGCCGTAAATACTTTTCTTCTCACCCTCACGATCCGTGGCGGTTCCGTCTTCGTTGATCGTAATGCCTTGAGTTTTTTGTTTTAAAATATAGTGGCGTGCCTCGTCGACGAGTTCATCGTTGCCCCGACAAAACATCGCCATCTCTGTGTTATAAAAGTTCGAGCGGTTATCGATGTTGTAGGTTCCGACCATGAGCTCCGTGTAGGTCGAAGTCTCATAGATCTGGGTTTTGTCATGCGTGCCCCACTTCGACTTCTTGATATCTTCGTCCAAACCTTCTTCCACACCACTCCAGTTGCCGTCGTGAAGAAAGATGTTGATGCCCTGTCTGCGCCAGCGGAAGAGATCGAGGTAGAGGTTTGCGGCGACGTAGATCGCGTCCGTTGAAGCCAGTGAGTTGGTGTAGATAGTCACGTCCACATTCTTCTTTCTAAGTTCTTTCAAAAGATTTTTAGAGTGACGGTTATGCAGCATGTAGGGTGAGGAGATGAGTATCGATTTATCAATCACCGAGATCTTATCATAGAGAGTTTTTCTCAAGAAGCGGTACTTCATGTCATAGTTTGGATTCAGGCGACTGAAGAAGTTTGCTCCCGGAGCATCGGTGGAGTAGGTGGTGTGGTGGCAATCGTGCCAGCGCTTGTTAAGCATCACTGCATGAGAGATGGCTTTGGTTTTTTCACGCACAGCGATCTCCTCGGGCGTCTCCTGAAGAAAACGTGCGGCTTTTTCGAGGTTCGTGTTGTAGACCTTCCATCGCGCATTTCGCTCGGTCTCACTCTCTCCGACCAACTCAGCAAAATAGGGTTTTGCTGGTGTCTTTGAGATTTTTTTCTTAAAGAAGGCATCGAAGCTATCTTTGACGACTTTAACGATGGGCCCTGTGACGTGAAGGTCACGGTCGTTGAAGTTGAACTTCGTCGAAAGGTTGAAGTAATCATCCCCAATATTCCGTCCACCCGTGATCACTTCGGTGTCGTCAATTAAGAGGATCTTCCGGTGGTTACGAAATTGCACGGTGCTGATGCGGATGAGTGGAGCCGTATTGTAGTACTTCACTTCAATCCCAAAGCGAGCGAGTGCGTCCGCATAGTATTCGTTGAGCTTAAAGATCGGCAGGGAGTGGTCAACCAGGATGCGCACCTTCACACCGCGTTTTGCTGCCTCCACCAATTCACGGGAGATGATCTTGCCGGCCATGTCGGTGTTATAGATGAAGTATTCCACGTCGATGCTTTTTTGCGCCCGACGGATCATGTCGATACGCGCCTGCAGCGCCATGGAGCCGCTTTCGATGATCATCATACGATTGATGTTTTCTTTGTCCTCAGCATAATAGGGATAGGGGATCAAGCTGGAGTAGCCTTGCACCTCGTCTTCTAGGCCATCTTGATCGTCAAGAATCTCTTCCTGAGCAAAGGTGGGTAGGGATAGAAGGAGGGCTAACAAAATGAGTAACTTCATACATCTCCTATTCAGGTGTCTAAAACTTAGCCACTGAAAGTCTTCTCAATCGGTTTAAAACTAATATAAGTAGATATAAGCAAGCCGGATGCCAGCCTAAGCTTGGTATGAAAAATGCATGAGTATTCTCCATGCGCTCTCTTTTTCTCATCCTGGCCCTGAGCTTATCTTCTGCCCTTTGGGCCGAACCCATCGACGTGAGTTCTCTTGAGCCTCACCAGGTCCAATCTTTAGAGACGGGGACCAAGGGGCTGGCCAAGCGGCTCGAGTTAATTGAGCGGGCGCAGAAATCGATCAACATCGAATATTTTATTTTTGATACCTCTGATGCCTCTCGCATCTTCGTCGAATCCCTGCTGCAAAAAAAGCAGCAAAACCCTGAGATCGAGATCCGGGTCATCGTCGATTATTTTAGTCTCTCCAAGAGTCTCAATCGATTCTACTCCAGGGCTTTGCTCGATGCGGGAATTGACGTGCGCCACTACAACGATGCTTTCCTGCTTAATTTTGGGAGCGTGACCAGCCGGGATCACCGCAAACTTATCACCATCGACGGGACTGAGGCGATCATCGGAGGTCGCAACATGGCCAATGAGTATTTCGATATGGCCCCAAAGCATAACTTCTCCGATCGAGATCTTTGGATAAAAGGCGCGATCGTCACTCAGATCGATCAGAGCTTCGAGCATTTTTGGAATTATAGTCGCACCAAGCGGCCTTTGCTGCCGGCCAAGCCTCGCAACAACGGCAACTCGGCTCAGTTCGAAATGGCCGTGAAAAACTACAACCGTCGAGTTGTTGAGGCGAAGACCTTTGCCAGTGTCTTTGACCCCAAAACAGACCAAGCACTCATCGATTTGCGCCAAAGAGTCATGGAGCAAGGTAGTCGTGAGCTCTCAGCGGAGCCAGTCTTCGAAGTGAAATCTATCCGCTACATTTCCGATGGCCCAGACTTTAAGAAAAAAGAGCACCGCATCTCAGGCATCCGCTACTATGAGCTTATGGGTCAGGCGAAGAGTGAAATCTCCATTGAGGTTCCCTATTTTTACATGCAAGGAGATGAGCAGAAATTCTTTGAATCTCTCAAGGGCAGTGGTCTTGAGGTCAACCTACTCATTAATTCGAAGAAAGCGAGCAAAGAATTCGCCATCAACTACATCACTCTTGTTCAGGGCCTCGAGTTCTCACGCATGGGGTTCAATCTCTTCCTCAATAAGGGAAATTTTCATAACCCGGATGAGCTGCCCTCTAAAAAAGTGAAGCCCAACGCCATCTGGAGTGTCCACGCCAAAACTCTTATTGTTGACAATGCCCGAGTCTGGATTGGATCCCTTAACATGGACCCACGCTCGGTTCAGCGGCTGAACGCGGAGATGGGTGTAGTGATCGAGGACGTTGCCTTTAGCAGACATATCAAGCAGCACTACCTGAAGCGTCTCGAAGACACCTATATCGTCAAAAACGGTAAAGTTCAAAACGGGGATGATCCCGCAGATCTGCGGGGTCTTATGGAGCATCTCGCAAGATTAAAAACCATCCCACTCTATATTTTTGAAAATCAAATTTGAACTTTGTGGTACTCGACAATCATCGCTGAATCGATCTCAATCGGGCGGCCGGTGGTGAGATCAATATAGACCCAGAGTGTATTGGCCTCGACGAGTTTTTTTTCTCCTCGCCATAGCTCGTAGCGGCGGTAAGAGCGGGCCCCTTTATAAGAATCGATCCAAGTTTTTATCAGCAGCTCATCGCCCAAGAGAGCGGGGAGTAGGTAATCGATCTCATGGCGGCGGACCACGAAGGCTTTTTTGGTGCGAACGAAATACTCCATGCCAAAGCCCGCGGCTTTGGAATGGGCACTGGCGGCTTGCATGAGCCAGCGCAGGTAGACCTCATTGTTCACGTGCTGGAGCTGGTCGATGTCGGTGGGCTCAATCGTGATGGGGTGGTGAAAATGGGTTTGTGAGTTCATGCCCACAGCATAAGGGATTGAGACGCCTTTGAAAATTTTTTTGTTCAATCTTTGGTAACCCTTAAATCCCTTGGGCGCTGGTTGGATTTCACTAGGCGAAG